>JBDTBI010000035.1:0-3450 GCA_039924215.1 Acidobacteriaceae bacterium | reverse complement strand
AGCGTCTCTGAGAAGGTTCTGCGATGGCGTCGCGCGGTCGAAGCCAATCAGAAATATTTCTTTCGGTAACTGAATCTTGCCCGACCCGACTGCGGATGCGAGAGCGGCCTCCATCTGCGATGGCGATACAAAAGAAGATCGCCGGCAAACCCGCTCCATTTCCGTCGCCCAACGAGAGAAGGCCTGCCCATCCATGCTTCCGTCGTTGCGAACATCCCGCAAAGAAATTCGATACTGCTGCATGGCGCGCCACGTTTGCTGCGCCTGCTCCGCCAGACCTTCGATAGACAGCGTAAATGCGGCGACCTCATCTTGCGTAAGAATCCGGCGCCAAAGCTCGGCCTCCTGCACGCTCGTCAGCAATACGCGCGATTCAACCCCAGATAGGATTGCGGCATCCCACAGCGCGGCCAGCCAGGGTTCCCAGGCCAGAATCGTCGGGGTCCGCCAGCCCTTTTTGTCGGCAGCCTGTTGCGCTCGATTATATTGTTGCCGCAAAGAACGAGCCGCGCGGACGGTGCTGGTGACCGCGATCGCGCCATCGATATTCTGTTGCAAGGCCAGCAATAATTCTTGTCCCGTCTGCATCTTGACTCGTGTGCGCTCCATTAGAAAATGGAGACATTTCAACGTTATACAACTCAGGCAGCGTGGAGGGATTGCCTTCAGCGATCCTCTCAATGGTATGCTGTCCTGTGAAACGCAGGTTTGCCTGTTTGTTGCTGCTGCTGATGGTATTGTCACGTTGCAGCCAATTTTTGCGAGCGCACAAGCAGATGCCAGCCAGCCAGCCTGCCTCCGCTGGAATGGGACGCATCCCTGCGTGATGTGCCCGAGGCAGGCGTTCATCGATACCGACGGTCAACCTTTCCTGTCTCCCCCTCCTTGCGTCAATCGGAAAGTACCAGCTCCTCCAGCTATAGTCGCAACGGTTGAGTCCCCACTTGCACTGCGTATACATTCCACCCCAGAAATCCCATGGTGAGTGCGCTACTGTTTCCGCTACGGCAAGCTATTTTCAGAAATGAGGAGATGTAGATGGTAGGCACGAAACAATCAAAACACGTCATCCATAGCATCCGGTCCAACTGGATGTCACTGGTATTGATCTGTATTCTGGTCAGCCTGTACGGATGCCATGCGAACTCCAAAAAGGTCGAGAACAGCTCTGCGGGGTCATCACAAAAGCAATATTCGATTCGCGGCAAAGTCGTATCTGTCGACGCCAAAGATGGCGTAATTTCATTAAGTTCTGAAGCGATTCCCGGCTTTATGGATGCCATGACCATGGCTTACGCTCTGGAGAATCCATCGGAGGCGTCGGCACTGCATCCTGGCGACACGATTACGGCCCAGCTGCAGATCACCGCACAAGGAGCAGCGGCCCTCAGCCAGATCGACATTCTGCAACAAGCGAACCTGAACACTCCACCGTCAGCCGTATACCATGTGCCCCAACCCGGTGAAACGGTTCCAGATTTTCAGTTCCTCAACCAGAGCAGCCGCAAAATCTCACTGCACCAGTTTCGGGGTAAAGTGCTGGTACTGACTTTTATTTACACGCGCTGTGCGTCTCCGAAATTCTGCCCGCTAATGAGCCGCAATTTCGCCAATCTGGATGAAATGCTGGCCGCCAACCCAAAACTCTATGCACGAAGCCATTTGCTCAGCATCAGCTTCGACCCGAAGTATGACACTCCGGCGGTGCTGCGCAGTTACGGGAGTGCGTACACCGGCAGATATACAAAAGAAACCTTCCAGCACTGGGATTTTGCTGCACCTTCCCAAGCAAAGCTGGCATCTGTATTGCAGTGGTTCGATGTAGGCGTGACTCTCGCCAAGGGGAATATTTTAACCCATTCCGTTTCCACAGCGGTGATCGGGCCGGATGGAAAGATTCGGTATTGGTATCACACGAACACCTGGACACCGCAGCAGGCGTTCCAGGATGTTCAGCAGATTCTGGCCAAGGAAAAATAACGATGGTGGCGGTGATGATGGGAGTGGCCGGGACCGGCAAGACCGTAGTCGGCGAAGCGCTTTCGCAGCGCACGGGTTGGCCGTTTGCGGATGCTGATGCCTTCCATACCGCAGCACATCGCGCCAAGATGCATGCCGGCATTCCACTGACCGATGAAGACCGCGCACCTTGGTTGCAGAAGCTGCACGATCAAATTGCAACGTGGCTGCGCGAGGACAAGAATGGCATCCTGGCCTGTTCTGCGCTGAAGGAGTCGTACCGTACAGCGCTGACCGAGGGAACACCCGAGAATTCGGTTCGCTTTATCTACTTAACCGGACCCGTCTCGGTGATAGAGGAACGCATGGAAGCCCGGCACGGCCACTTTATGCCAGAGGCATTGTTGCCCAGCCAACTAGCTACGCTGGAGCCACCGAGGAATGCCATCGAAATTTCCATTACCCAAACGATTCCCGCCATGGTTCAGCAAATACTCAGCAAACTGGCGCAGGAAGGCTATGCTGGAGTGAGCGAAATAGAACAGACATAGAGGAGATTTTGAAACCATGGCGAAAGTCACGCTTGTTACTGCGCTGGTTCTGATCGTTTTGGGAGTGGCGGTTTTTATTGCAACCGGCAGCAGTGCACCCACCTCACTGATTCCAGCTTACTTCGGCATTGCTCTCGGCATTCTGGGCCTGCTTGCCAATACAAAGGACGGCAAGCGCCGTATGGTCTTTATGCACATCGCAGTGACGATCGGACTCATTGGGGTCATCTTCCCCGGCTGGCGCGGCATCAGCGACCTGGTCGCACAGGCGCGCGGCCACGCAGTTCTGGCCGCTGCCACGAAGGAAGAACTCGCCATGGCGGGCATTTGCCTTGTGTACGTGCTGCTGTGCGTGCGCTCGTTTATCACAGCTCGCCGGACACGGGCCTGAAGAGACTCTCATGGCGATTCGACCAGCATGGGTAGGCGCGGGAACACGCGGCGGACGCAAGTCAGAGTCCGCAGGCGGGCACGCGGCACTTAACAGACCTGAGAACAAGAAGAAGCCAGAGTTGCGAAAAGTATTGCCGGAAATCTGGGCGCTGGTGCGTCCGCGCCGGCGACTGCTGGGCTTCGGACTACTGCTGATGGTCATCAGCCGCATCGCCAGCTTTGTGCTGCCGCTCTCGGCCAAGTTTCTGATCGATAACGTAATGCACCATGGACAGCTTCATCTTTTGCCGAAGATCATTGGGGCTGTCTTGCTGGCCACGGCGATTCAAGGTGCTGCTTCCTATGGACTGACGCAACTGCTTTCAATCGCCGCACAGCGCCTCATCGCCGACTTGCGAGTCCAGGTACAACAGCACATTGGCCGCCTGCCGGTGGCTTTCTATGATGCCAACCGCACGGGCACGCTTGTCGCACGCATCATGACCGACGTGGAGGGCGTGCGCAACCTTATCGGTACCGGAATGGTGAATTTCATTGGCGGCCTGTT
>JBDTBI010000034.1:0-4899 GCA_039924215.1 Acidobacteriaceae bacterium | reverse complement strand
TTGTAGTCCCCGCCGGCGATCCGTTTGCGGCAATTGTCAATACTGCAGATTCACTGGATGCATCCACCGTTGTCGCTGGCCTTTCAACACGGATGACGGCGGAAGATCAGGCATTTCACACCGGCCGTGCGTGGGAGGCCCTCCAGGAGCCCAGGCGTCAATTCACGTTCAATGTGGTCATGCGCGACGGTTCTGTAAAATTTTTCCATATAGGACCCCACGCGCCTGCGCTACAGTCGCATGACGTCCAATTAGTGCACCAGCTATGGCTAAAATTTCGCGGGGACGCTTCCCTGAAGGAATTACATCATAGCGACATTGTTACCTATGCGCTGGAACGACTAGCCATGGAGTTTGAACAGGATCAGCACGACGTACTCATGGATTTGCAGCGTTTCATTGAAAAGAGCAATCCGCAAATTCAAGATCAGCTTGCACTGGAGAACACCAACAACGTGCCGGCCCTGCCTTCAGGCTCTGCCATGGATTCCAATAGAAATGCCGACAAAGAAGCAACGAAATCGTCGGAAACGGAATCTTCAGACAAGAGTAGTTAACTCTACATTCAAAGAATGGATCGGTTGGTTCCCTACCAGATATGAAACGACACCGGCCCTATTGACTCCTGCATTGCTGATATAGTAAAAATTGTTCGCCGACCTACTTAGGGTACCTTGTAGACAGCATGTAGGTCAGACATAGATCATCATTCGAAAGGCTGGAACAATTGTGGATTTCAATCGACTCGTACACGAAATTGACTCAGAAATTTCTCGGCTCCAACAAGTTCGCGCTCTGTTAGTCGGCGAACCGGCGAAGCGCGGTCCCGGTAGGCCAAAGGCACGTGTAACTCGTGCGGCTGTCATAGCTGCTCCGAAAAAATCTTCCAGGCGGAAACGTCAGCTAACTCCAGAGGGCCGCAAACGCATTTCCGATGCTATGCGGAAGCGCTGGGCAGAACGAAGGAAACAGCAGGGATCGAAATAAGTCGACAGAAATTAGGATGCTACGGTGCCGTATAAAACCGGCGTATGTAGATCCATCTTGCAGTTTTCTTGCATACCTGCGCAAAGCAATGTTCTACCGTAATATTTCTCCTGGTTGCAGATCGATTACCTGAATTCCTTTTCCGTGGAGATGTTCCCGCAATTCGTTGGGTCTTCCAGTCAACTGCGGGAACGTTCCATAATGCATGGGAATCACCTTCTTTGAACCCACATACTCCACCGCCAGGGCGGCTGCCTTAGGCCCCATCGTAAAGTGATCCCCAATCGGCAGACAGGCGACTTCAGGGGCATACAGCTCCTTCAGAAGTTTCATATCACTGAACAGCGCCGTATCTCCAGAGTGATACAGCACCGGTTCACCATCGATCTGCAAGATAAAGCCTGCGGCAACTCCGGTATAAATCACTGACCCTTTATCTTCCACGCTGGATGAGTGCCTGGCTTCCACCATCGAGAGATTCACATCCTGGAAACGGTACGAGCCTCCAAGATTCATCCCGACAGTTTTCTGTACCCCTTTGGATGCCAGCCAGCCAGTCAGCTCATAGATTCCAACAAAGGTTGGGTGATACCGTTGATCCACGGACAAGGCATCGCCAAGATGATCGCCATGGCCGTGGGTACACAGCACCACGTCAATTTTCTTTGGAGCTTTCCAGTCTTTCGGGAAGGCCGGATTCGATTCGAGCCAGGGGTCAATCAGGATGGATGTACCTTGAGCCGTTTCAATATGGAAGGTAGCATGACCCATCCATTGCAATGTCATCCCATGAAAATGCGGCATTGTCTTGTCTCCTTGATACTTTAATTTTCCCACAAGCTTCTTTTGAATCAGATGCAGCCTTCCACAGAAGGTACTGTTTCAAAACCAGACTCGAAAGGCAACTCTTCTTCCCTTGACCGCAACTGCCAGCACCCAGTATCCACCCGGCCCCAGCTACTGGAGCCGATTGCGCAATCCAGGCCTGCTGCGGCCCAGCACGCACACATTTCTCCAGAGGAATGCGCAAGTCTACGGAGATATCGTCCACTACAAAGCTCTCGGACGCCACGTCTTTCAGTTCAATCATCCTGATATGGTGCAGCAGGTCCTGGTCCGCGATGCAGCCATGCAGCACCGCGGCATTGTGATGCAGCGCGCAAAATTTGTCTTGGGAAATGGACTTCTCACCAGCGAAGAGCCAGACCACATGCGCCAGCGAAGACTGGTTCAGCCGGCCTTTCACCGGCAGAGAATTGCGGCCTATGGAGAGACCATGGTGCAATTTTCAGAGGAGATGACAGCGCGCTGGCGCAGCGGCGCTCCATTCGACATTCATCGCTCCATGCTGGAGTTGGCGCTGCGCATTGCGGGCAAGTGTTTCTTCAACAGCAATGTGGAATCCGATGTGAAAACCATCGCGAATGCTGTCACTGCGTTTATGGGATTTCTTCCGCTGGCCTTCCTGCCTTTCCCGCACCTCCTCTTGAAACTTCCTGTCGGATTCATCGGCCGCATTCGGGAATCCCAGAAGAAACTGGATGCGCTGATTTATTCGCTCATTGTAGACCGCAGAAGCACTGGCCTTGATCACGGGGATTTGCTTTCCATGTTGCTTGCCAGTCAGGACGCGGAAGGTGGCACAGGCGGCATGACGGACCGGCAGCTTCGGGATGAATGTCTCACCCTGCTGCTGGCGGGGCATGAAACTACAGCAAATGGGTTGAGCTTCATTTTCTTCCTCATGGCCCAGCATCCCGAACTGCAGGAACGGGTCTGCGCCGAAGCGTCCGAGGTATTGGGGAACGCGTCATCCAGTCCGCGCCCGAGCGCTGCGGAAGCCTACGCGCGTCTTCCCTACACCCAGCGAGTGGTATCAGAAGCGTTGCGGATCTATCCGCCGGCCTGGGTCACGGCGCGTACGGCGGTTGGCGCGTACGAATCTCACGGCCTACAGATTCCAGCCGGCTCTCTGCTCCTGGTGCCGCAAATTGTGATCCATCGCGATCCACGCTTCTATCCGGAACCGATGCGCTTCAATCCAGATCGTTTTCTACCGGAAGCCATGGCGCTCCGTCCGCGCAACGCATACTTCCCTTTTGGGATCGGTTCGCGGATGTGCATCGGAGAAAGCTTCGCCTGGATGGAAATGGTACTGGTGCTTGCCAGTGTGGTCCGTAACTGGCGCTTGAGCTTCCCCGGCCCCGCTCCGAAGGAACTCCCATTAAGCGCCCAGATTACGTTGCGGCCTCGCGATGGCGTGCTGGTCACAGCCGCCAGAAGATGAAAACCGCATCTTCGGAAACGAACGCCTCAATCCGTCGCAAAGCGTGCCAGACATCGAATCCGGGCGAGCTTTTCATGAATTGATTGCAAAGCTTTCCGTCATACCCAACCCTGGCTCGAACCACCCCACGCTTCCTCAGCGGGTAACGATCACTTCGCGGGTATTATCTTTTGCCAGCAGAAACCGGCACGAACCCAATTCCTGCAATAGCGCTTCGATCTGACGATTCTGATAGCTCTGAAGGATGGGGTGGATCGGCCCCTCCTGGGTTTCGAGCATATCGCCATCCATCACGTGGTACCGGCAAAAGACTGTTTCTGGCCCGGTCATGCGGGAATGAAAGAACGTCAGGCTTTGCCCTTGTTCGGTTATGACAGCATTTAATTTTCTTAAAATCACGTTGGCCATGGGTCCAGGAATATAGTCCAGCGCATCCCATAAAAGTACGATGTCAAATTTCCGATCGCCAAAATCCATATGATTCACCAGAAACCCGTCGGTATCGTAGCCCAGCGCTTCATCGTCTTTTGCCGGCAGAATCCATCTCGGCTTGACGGCTTCTTCCACCAGATCCGCCATGTAGACGCTATGGCCAAGGCTGGTCAAAAAATTGATGTTATTGGGAGAGGTAGGGCCGATATCCAGTACGCGAAGCCCTTGTTCTGCCTTCAGGCGGGCCAGAATCTTCATCCATGCGCTGGAATGTCGGGGGGTTCGAGCACCGCCAGAAGATGAAGCACGGCCGGCACCCTCTTTCTGTGAAGTAAAACGTTGAAACAGTGGGCTCATCTTGACCTCTCTACCTCTACATCCATACCAGAATTTCCTGCCTCCGCAACAAGTTTTTCATATGTCGAAATTCCAGTCGCGAGTACCCCGGATGTGTGAGTCCGTAATCGATTTTCTTCCAATCTATATCGTAAACTGTCAGACACAGAGGATTTCAGTGCGTCTCAGAATTGCCGACCGCAGTCGAACCGCCCCCCCAGTTGCTGCCGGACCGCGACGCGTACCGCGCAACCTCTTATGCTGCAAACTATGGCGCCTGAGGATCGCGATATTCGGAATTCTCTTCTTCGCCATACCCGCAATCGCCCCCGCGTCAACCCCCTCGCCGAATCCACCGCATCAGGACCACCGCGATTCAAACTGGCAATTGGCACAGTCCGACCCCATCGCCTTGATACAAAAAGTCTCCCGGAATGAGCTGGCAAATTCTTACGGCCATCGCTCGTCCGTACGATACCACTTGAGGAAACGGACAAGAAACATCGATACAACCAAGATCATCGTGGAAACGGCCAACGGCGGCATTGCTCGCCTAATCGCCATCGGCAACAAACCGCTGACGACATCACAGGAACAGGCGGAGACGCAACGATTGCGAGGACTCCTTGCCGATCCGTCGCTGCAGGAGCATCGCCGTCGAAGTGAACAAAAGGACGCTGCCCGGATCACCGACATTATGCGTCTCCTTCCCGAAGCGTTTCTCTATAAGGCTGTGGATCGAGACACATCGAAGGATCTGATTCATCTGACGTTTACACCCAACCCACGCTTCTCTCCGCCCACTTTGGAATCCCGCGTCCTGACGGGAGTCCGTGGAGATGTGTGGATTGACTCAC
>JBDTBI010000033.1:0-2774 GCA_039924215.1 Acidobacteriaceae bacterium | reverse complement strand
AATTGAGTGGGGCTTCCAATGCGAAGGCGAAACGCATCCTTGGGTGGAAAGGGTGGAAACCGCGACGATTAGAGTGGTTGGAAGCATGACTACTCTCCAGGAACGATTCGGCAAAATCGACATTTATCTTTTCGATCAGCTGTTGAAAGGCCGCATCGCGCCCGGCATGCGGATTGTGGATGCCGGTTGCGGTTCGGGCCGCAATCTGGTTTACCTGCTGCGCGAGGGGTACGAGGTTTTTGCCGCCGACGGCAGTGCCGAAGCGGTGGAGAGTGTGCGCCGTATGGCCCGCGAACTGGCACCGTCGCTGCCGGAATCGAACTTTCGCGTCGAGGCGGTCGAGCAGATGTCGTTCGACGAAGCCTGCGCCGATGTCGTCCTCAGTAGTGCCGTCCTGCATTTTGCACGTGACGACGCGCACTTTGAGTCCATGCTGCGGGGCTGCTGGCGCGTCCTGAAGCCAGGGGGCCTTTTCTTCTGCCGCCTTGGCTCCACTATCGGCATGGAGAGCCAGATGCAACACCTCCAGGGCCGCCGCTACAAGTCGCCGGACGGTTCCGAGCGGTATCTGGTCGATGAAGCGCTGCTTGTCTCGTTCACGCAACGGATGGGCGAACTGGCCGACCCGCTGAAAACCACCCTCGTCCACAATTTACGGGCCATGACCACCTGGGTCGTCCGCAAGGGTGAGCAGTCGAGCCTCTAATGGGTTTCGCGACCACCCGTGTTCCCAGATTTGCAAAAATCACGGGTAATCCTGCATAATGAAGAGACGCGTACACGTAGTAAGCAATTGCTGTTGGGTACGCGTTCTATACCACGGCCGGACGGCCGCTCCGAGCAATGCCGTAACAAGCAGTTGAATACCAGCAACACGGAGCGGTTCAGCGGAAACCAGCGTTGCTTAGGTCCGTGCGGTGGGAGACAGAGGAATTATGTCGAAAAAAGCAGGCAAGAATATAGAGAAGGCGCGCGCCGCTGTGGAAACGCGCCCCTATCCCCTGACCGAAGCGGTTCCGCTTCTGCAAAAGGTCAAATACGCAAAATTTGATGAGACAGTGGAGATCACGCTGCGTTTGGGCGTCGATCCCAAGCATGCCGACCAAATGGTGCGCGGCACGCTGGTATTACCGCATGGATTAGGCAAGACCAAGCGCGTCGCCGTGATTGCTTCCGGTGAAAAGGTGCGTGAAGCGGAAGCCGCGGGCGCCGAATTTGTGGGCGGCGACGATCTGGTGGAACGAATCCAGAAAGAAGGCTGGACCGATTTTGACGCCCTGATCGCCACCCCCGACATGATGAAATCGATTGGCCGGCTGGGCAAAATTCTGGGGCCTCGGGGCCTGATGCCGAACCCGAAGACAGGCACCGTGACCACCGACGTGGCCTCGGCAGTAAAAGAGATCAAGGCCGGAAAGATTGAATTCCGCACGGATAAAACCGCGCTGGTCCATGTGCCGGTTGGCAAGCTTTCCTTTTCGCCGGAAAAACTGATCGAGAATGCGACCACGGTGATTACCAGCGTTGTGAAGGCCAAGCCTTCCGCAGCCAAGGGAAAATACGTCAAGGGAATCACGTTGAGTTCCACCATGGGCCCGGGAATCCAGCTGGATCAGGCGGTTGTGGAAGCGGCCGGCAAGGCCCAGTAAGGGTACGGAAACAGCTGCAACGACTTCACTAAAGAAGAACGGTTCGCGTCTGGAGCGAAAATCGCTCGACCGGACAGAATGGGATCAAGAAGATGGCATTGACGAAAGCCAGGAAGGCAGAGCGGATCGAAAGACTGGCAGCCGATTTGTCGGGCGCGACCACCGCGATTGTTGGGACATTTCAGAAGCTGACCGTTTCTCAGGATTTTGCCTTGCGCACCGTGGTGCGGAGCGCAGGCGGCAAGTATCGCGTGGTCAAAAACACGCTGGCCTCTCGCGCATCCAAAGGTACGGGCGTGGAACAGGCGCTGCAAGGTCTGAAGGGCGTGACCTCCCTGGCATACACCAGCGGAGATCCCGTAGCCTTGGCCAAGGCGTTGACCGCCTGGGTGAAGGAAAATGCTGAGTTTTCCTTTAAGCTGGCCATTGTGGATGGCAGGGTGCTGTCGGTTGAGGAGATTCAACAACTAGCCTCCATGCCGGGACGGGAAGAGTTGTACTCGAAGCTATTGTTCCTGATCAATGCGCCAGCGCAACGACTGGCGACGGTGATCAACGCGACCGGCCGTGATGTGGCGGTTGTGCTTGGGCAGGCAGTCGAGCAAAAGAAGTTTTCAGAAGCAGCTGCTTCGTAGCGGCTGCACGGTATCTCAAGTTCCGCCGTATCGCGTTGGGGTGTCGTCTGGACACAACGGAAACCAGGGCAACGGCAAACGGGATGGAAGTCAGAATCCCGGTAGCAGTACAGGTTGAAACCATTTAGATTGACACTCGATTTTTCGGAATCGACACGGAGAATGAACATGGCGGATTTGCAGCAGATTGAAGATCAAATTGTGGGGCTGACCCTGTTGGATGCGGCAGCTCTGGTGAAGAAGCTTGAAGAGCGGCTGGGTGTTTCGGCCGCGGCCGCCGCGCCGGTAATGGTTGCGGGCGGAGGTGCGGGAGCCGCTGCGGCGCCCGTGGAAGAACAGACGGAATTCAGTGTAATTCTGAAGGATGCTGGCAGCAATAAGATCAGCACCATCAAGGTTGTACGAGAAGTGACGGCGCTTGGCCTGAAGGAAGCGAAGGACCTAGTGGACGGCGCTCCCAAGACGGTGAAGGAAGGCCTGTCCAAGGAAG
>JBDTBI010000032.1:0-3630 GCA_039924215.1 Acidobacteriaceae bacterium | reverse complement strand
GACTCGCCGGACACCTACAACCTGCCGGCGGGCAACACGAACTGGCGTTTGTCGAACGCTATCTCGTGGATCGCGGGCCAGGCCACCGATGCCGAGCGAAAGCTCGATCTCATGAAGATTGCCGGGGAGGTGCTTCCCAAGGCAGCATAAAAGGAGCGGGTGCATGGAATTTCTTTACCATGCACCCGTCCGACGGCGATGCAAACCTGAATTGAACCACAGGACAAGATCGAAAGGATTGTATGCCAACCTATAAGACAACGCTCAAGAATCGCTTCGACGTTGCTGAACGCGCGGTTGCCTTTCGTTTGGAGAAGACATCTGGTTTCCAATTTAAACCAGCGTGGCTCGTCCGGAAAGGATGGAAGAAAAAATCATCATCGTTTTCGTGGCGGCGCGGGCCACGGAAGCGGTAAGCGAGGAGGCGAAGGGCGTGGCCAGTGAACCAGTAAGCGAAGTTATGAGAAATCGGCAGCGATTCACGAAAAAGGGCCTCCCATTTTCTAGAAGGATGCGGTTGGACGACGGCCGGCGATGATGCATGGAGAGATGGTCGGAGACAATGCCAACTTCTATTCCGCAGGTGCCCGGCTCCGCCTATTTCCGCTCGACGTCAACGATGCCGGCGGAAGTGCGCCGCAGACCGCAAACCGCCAAAGATTATTTTTGCCAGAGTTTGGCCGCGTTCCCCCCGAAAGCCATCTAACTCTTTGAAGCAGGCGACAACGAGACCGCTTCCCGCGACTCAGGCGCTTCTCCCGGAACCCGCTCGATCGACCGTCTCGATTGTACTGACACTCGCTTCCTTGGTTGGTCTTTGACATTCTCGCTACTTAGCGAAGGGAGGGCGCAAAGGCTGGCCATACTGTGGACTGCAGAGATGGGGGAACAATATGGCGATGAAGAACACGGCAGTTTTCGGGATCTATTCCACCTATGCGGGCGTGCAAAGCGGCATCGATGCGCTACGGGCTGCGGGATTCCGGACTACGGATACGGCGGCTCTGATTCCGGAGAATCAAGGCTCCAAGGATCTGGCCCATGAAAAGCACAATAAAACTCCAGAAGGGCTGACGGTTGGTGCCATCATTGGAGTCATCATTGGCGGCATCCTGGGCGGACTTTTCGGCTCCGGCACAATCGCCTTGCCAGGCTTGGAGCCGTTGGTCAATGCAGGAACCGTAATTGCGGTTCTCGCGGGCATCGGCGCACTCGGCGTGTTAGGCGCTATCATTGGGGCAATTGCCGGCTCAGCTGCCCCTGAGTACGAAGCTAGGCGCTACGTAGGGCGCACTCGGGCAGGAGGGCTGCTTTTGTCCGTGCATTGCGATAGCCAGGAGTGGTCGAAGCGTGCCCGGCAGACGCTCAAGCAAACCGGCGCGGAAGGCATCGCGACAGGCCGGGAAGCAGGTGCCGATTATGCTAAAAGCGACAAGCCGCTCGCCCGAACCGTGACGGGCGGTAGCCCGGAATTGTAAGGGAAGCGTGCAGCTCCATGTCGCCTCGGTCGTCTTTTAGCCCGCACCCAAGGTATCGCGTACAATCTGCCGCTTCTCTCCGGCGTACGATAGTGCTGCTTTTCTGCGGATAGCGGGTTCACCGGACGAAAACGGAGGGTTTCTGCAGCTAGGGCACGACCTTCATTGGATAGTTGTAATCCACCCCATCCTCCTTGTCCGTGGTCGAAAGATCGTACCCACCAGAGATAGTCCATACGAGAAGAATTGTCGGCCAGAGCCACTTGATAAAGCAGGGTTGGAAGGTATGACGGTTGCTCCGGTCGATCAGAGTCACATCGACGCGCATCCCGGCTAATGCGAGTGCTATGCGGAGTCCGGCGAAACCGCCACCCACGATTAACACCATCGGACGTGTGGTTGCGGACGCCTCTGTATGCTCATACAGCTCAGAATTGCGAATGGCTTTCATATCAATGACTTTCAGATGGTTGTTTATATGCGCCATCCCATAATCTTGCCGGTGCGTAGTCGAGGACGACAGCGTCTGTTCGAAGGTGACCGCTGGGTATTTTTGAGTAGAGCAATGGCGATGAAGCCGTTCACCGCAACGCAGAGCGAGCACACAGGACGACTGGAATCGTTGGGGCAGCTAATTCACCCTTGGATGCCCGAGTAACACCACACTATGTTCAAATCCCGCATCGTTGCCACCCGAGTCCTGACTTCGCAATATCTATCCTGAATCGATCAGACATTCGGTAGCAGATCGAAGTATTCATCGTCTTCGTTCGCTCCGCCCTCGCCCTTACCCAGGCACTTCTCCGATTCGATGAATTCAATCCGCTCGATCCATTTGACCATCTTGTATCCGAGCTGGTTTTCCACGCGCAGTCGAAGCGGAGCGCCATGCTCGCTGGGCAGTGTGTTGCCATTCAGCTTGTAGGCGAGCAAGCACTCTGGCTCCAACACATTTTTCAGACTTTGCGTGTCGTAGTACCCGTTGCCAAACTTATCTTCGCCAAAGGAAAAAAAGGCAACTGTCTGCGCCGACGGTTTCGGCTTGACCAGGTCGATCAACGTCTTCATTGGCAGGCCCTTCCATTGCGCAATTCCGGACCAACCCTGAATGCAATGGTGCATGGCGATGTGCTCAGCTTCCCCCAAGGCCTGGATCTCCGATAACGATAGCTCCACTGGATTGTCCACCAGACCGCCAACCTTCAGCTTGTAATCGCGGAAACCGCCATGCTCCAGCAGTTTCCAATCTTCACGAGTAGGCGGCATGCCATTTGACCAGAAGTAGGGCGAGATTTGCTCCTTTGTATATCTCTCCCTTGGAGGGAGCCGATTGAGTGTGACAAGGCGGATAGGCATGGAGATCGCCTTTTGAACGTGCTGTAGCAGACGCGGCGCTTTCCAGGAAATGTAATGGGCCGCGATCCACGAAGCAATCACTGCTGCGAGTCCCACGAACCCGAGAATCATCCCTAGCGGGTGGGTATTATCGCTGCCCAGAACGATGTGGTTCATGTTCCGTTCAAAACCAGTCAGAGCCACCAACGTGACGTGGACGATGATGAACCCAACCCAGGCGAGCATCATCAAAAAGTGAATGGAGCGGGCACCCTGCCTGCCACCAAAAATGCGAGTAAACCACGGAAAGTGGTTGACCATCGCGGGCGACATCGCGGCACCGGCGACAATCGAAATCGGAGCGAAGATAAAGACGACGAAGAAATACGCAATCTGCTGAAGGGCGTTGTAGGCATAAAACCCGTCTGGTTCGGGTGGGAAATGGAAATTCGCATAGTGGACAAAGGTCGCCCATGCCTGTGGCACGATTGCCCAGGAGTTTGGCACCAGCCTTTCCCATTGTCCCGACACAAAGAGCAACGGAATAAAAATCAGGCCCGTGATGATAAATCCATACACGTCGAGGAAATGCCAGGATCGCGCTATTCCCACGCTGTGACGATAGCCCGGCAACGCAACCAAAGGTGAAAAATAACGGTCATCATCACTTGCTCTCCACACCCGGTCTGTGGGGACCTTCAACGGAGTGAAGCGAATCCATTCCGTGCCCGGCGTGCAACCGTTATTGAAATACAGGCGCGGATGGTCCGCAAGAATCGACAGCCCGCTACGGACCAGCATCATGAGAAAAACAAAG
>JBDTBI010000031.1:0-2947 GCA_039924215.1 Acidobacteriaceae bacterium | reverse complement strand
TTTCCTGTTGTTTTGCCGGACGTTTTTGTAGCGGGTGCGGAGAGATCCAGAACGGAGAGCCTGCCGAAACGCCGGGGATCGACGAAACGGATTTCGCGATGGTCGTCGAGCTGGAGGATGGCGTGGGTATGCGGCGCGAGCGGCACATCGGGCGCGTAGACCAGCAGACGGCCGGTCATGCCAAGATGGACGAGCCACTGGGCAGTGGTGCTGCCGGAATGTTTCCGCGATAGATCCACGACGATATGCTTGCCGACGCGGTGGACCCGCTCGATAGTGCTACCGGTCAGGGTGGCGGCAATTTCCGCAGGGGTTGATCGAAAAGGCTCCGGCTTTGAGCCCAGCCAGACGGAAAGAATGGTGCGTCCGCGCACGCGGCTATCGACGCCACGCGCGATGGTTTCGACCTCTGGTAATTCTGGCATAGATGCAGTCTTTGCTCCTGACGACGGGGTGGACTCGATCCGCTTTCTGCTTTGAGAGAGCCCCCCCCGTAGTATAGGATTTATAGTTGTGAGTGCTTAAATAGTCGGCCAGTCGCCGACCCCCCTCCTGAACCAAATTTACGGCAACACGATTGTGGCCCAGGGGCTTTTGATACGCCTTCTATCCAGACGAGCGTTTGCGTGCCGGGGCCTGGGAAATGAACGGAAACGAGTAACGATGCAAGCGAAGACCGCAGTGGTTCTGGGCGCCCAATGGGGCGATGAAGGAAAAGGCAAGATTGTCGACGTCCTCTCCGGACGATTTTCTGTAGTGGCCCGCTATGCCGGCGGCCATAATGCCGGACATACGGTGATTATTGGCGGCAAGAAGTTTGTGCTGCAACTGGTGCCCTGCGGGGTGCTGCGGCCGGACTGCCGCGCCGTGATCGGCAATGGAGTTGTCCTCGATCCGATGGCGTTTCTGGAGGAAGTGGGACGCCTGAAAGAGTTGGGCGTGGATGTGGCGGGCCAGTTGTTTGTGTCGGACCGGGCCCATATTATCCTTCCCTATCATCGGATGATTGAGCGGGCAGCGGAAAACGCTCCGGACGGGCTGAAGATCGGCACCACCAACCGCGGAATTGGACCGGCCTATGAAGACAAGATGAAGCGTAGCGGGCTGCGCGTGGTCGACCTGCTGAATCCGGTGATTTTGCGCACGCACATTCAGAATGCGTGCCAGGAAAAAAATGCGATTGCAAAGGCATTGTTCGGTACCGACCCGATCGACGCGGACAAAATGTACGAAGAATATGCCCGCGCGGCAGAGCGCCTTGCGCCGTTCGTTGCCGATACCTCCCGCATGCTGAATGACGCGCTGCGCGCGGGACAAAGCGTCATGTTTGAAGGGGCCCAGGGCACGCTGCTCGATATCGACCACGGCACCTACCCGTTTGTGACTTCCTCCTCTGCAACGGCGGGCGGGGCTGTGACGGGTACCGGCGTGGGGCCGACGAAGATTGGCACCGTGATTGGCGTAACCAAGGCATACGTAACGCGCGTGGGTGAGGGACCCTTTCCGACCGAAATCCATGAGGAACAGGGAGACCTGCTGCGGGCACGCGGAAAGGAGTACGGCGCAGTTACCGGCCGTGCTCGCCGCTGCGGATGGCAGGACCTGCCTTTGCTGCTGTATTCCACCCAGATCAACGGTACCGAATGGCTGGTGGTGACCAAGCTGGACGTACTGGATGCGTTGAAGGAAATTCCAGTGTGTACCGCATACCGGGTGAACGGAAAAGTCACTGACGCGATTCCGGCGGATGTACGCGGGCTGGAGTCGATTGAGCCGATTCTGACGACGATGAAGGGCTGGGAGAAGTCGACGGAAGGCGTGCCGACGTTCGACGAATTACCGGCCGCCGCAAAGGACTACCTGAAGTTTCTGGAGGCGGAGTCGGGAGCCAAAATCGGCATGATTTCGACCGGCCCCGATCGCAACCAAACGATTCTTTTACCCGAATTTGCCGCCACGCTGGATCGCATGTCGGCGAGCCAGCAGTAGTTCTACTTCGATACCAACCTGCAACCTGTCCGGGAACCTTCCCGTCTTTATGCCTTGCGCCGAGACAGCAAAAGAAAGAGCGGCCCATGGAGACATCGCAATGATTTCGACGATTGTGCGCCTGCGTTTTGCGCAGGAAAACCGCCAGGACGTGGCGGAAGCGGTACGGACTCTGACAGAGGCATCGCGCCAGGAGCCGGGATGCGTGACTTTCATCCCGCATGAACTGTCGGGCGATTCGAGTGTGGTGGTCCTTTACGAGCAATATCGCGACGAAGCGGCACTGGAAGCCCATCGCGCGTCTCCACACTTTCACAAGTATGTGATCGGCGGCCTGTACCAGTGGATGAAGGAACGCAGTGTAGAGGGCCTGAACGCCCTGGCGTAGAACGCATCCAGTGAACGCCGTCCGGTAACAATTTATAGTCCGCTGAAACCATTTCAAAATTTATTTTTTGACTCGGATGCGAACTCGAACTACTATGCCGGTACAGGCATGCCAGCGCAGTTTCATCCATCGATTGGAATCTCCAGAGGAGACGCGACCCGTTGCGCCGAGCAACGGATCGAGGAACGGATCGAGCAACGGATCGATCTCCGCATCGATCATTGGGTCGATCTGTGGCTTGTAGGAATCTTTCTGCTGGCCGCGTGTACGCCTGCGATTCGCTCGGCCTCCATCCCGCACCCGCATCACCAGCCCAGAAGGATTGTCCGAATTATCGAAAGAATGGAACAGCAGGCGCAGAAAGCGGAGTTGACGGGCAATACCGTGACCCTGGCAGCGATGCTGTCGGACGATTATCTGGGTATTTACAGCGACGGCACGCTGGCCACGAAGGCGGAGACCCTGAAAAGCTTAAAGGACGGTTCCACCCACTTTAGCGAGATCTCCATTTTCGACCGCAAAATCCGGGTATTTGGCAGCACGGCGGTTGTGACTTCGAAAGCCAGGGTA
>JBDTBI010000030.1:0-3942 GCA_039924215.1 Acidobacteriaceae bacterium | reverse complement strand
GAGGCTCCAACTAACAAAATTGTAAAAGAGCAGCTGAGCGTCACGATCGATTGGAGCAAGGCGGTGCGTGTCTCGCGCACGAACGCGACATTGCAGGCGGTGGTGACGCCGTTGATGGGCCGCGATTCGCCGGTGCACGATCAGATCTGGAGCGCGCTACGGAACCTCCACGCCAACTACGTGCGCTATGTTCCCTGGCTGCCCTATCCAAAGCTGGCCGTGGCGGAGCTGGAGCCTCCGGCCAACGGCAAGACCTCCTGGGACTTCTCTCTCATCGATCCCTATACGGAGGACTTCTTCAAAGCGAATCCGCAACTGCCGGTCATCATTAACTTCAGCACCATTCCGCAGTGGATGTTCAAAACGCCGAAACCGGTACCCTACCCATCCAACCCCGATCAAGTTACGTGGAGCTACACCCAGGGGACCGAACTGCGGGATCCCAGCATGAAGGAGCTGGGCGACTACTACGCGCGGCTGGTGAGCTGGTATACGCGGGGTGGATTTACCGATGAGTACGGAAAAAGGTATGAGTCGGGGCATCATTTCAAGTTCGATCATTGGGAAGTGTTAAACGAAATAGATGGTGAACATAAGATGACACCGGAACAATATACGGAACGCTATGATGCGATTGTGACAGCGATCCGCAAGGTTGAGCCTAAGATGAAATTCGTGGGGCTGGCGCTTGCAGGACCCATTGGCCGGCCAAAGTATTTCGAATATTTCCTCAATCCCAAGAACCATAAACCGGGGATGCCGATCGACATGATCTCCTATCATTTCTATGCTTCTCCGGCGGCTGATCAGCCTCCCGACACCTGGCAATATACGGTGTTCGACCAGAGCGCACGGTTTATTCAAACTGCGAAGTTCGTGGACGCGATACGAACACGCCTTTCTCCCAGCACGGGCACGACAATAGACGAAATCGGGGTAATTGCGCCTGACGATGCTGATCAGGGCAAGCCTGGCTATTCTTTCAAGCCATTCCCAAAGTTCTATTGGAACCTCTGTGCCGCACAATACGCATATCTCTATGGAGAATTGAGCAAGCTGGGCATTGATGCCGCGGGAGAGTCGGCGCTCATGCAGGTGCCGGACTTCTTCCCCAGCGTTTCCATGATGGACTGGAATACGGGCAAGCCAAACGCCCGTTATTGGGGGCTCAAGCTGATCCGCGATAATTTCGGTCCCGGCGACAAGATCGTCTCCGCCAGGGGGCTGCCGACCGTGTATGCCTTCGGGGTGGTGACCCCCGCGGGTAAGAGGAAGCTTATGCTGGTCAATATGCGTAACAAAACCACGGATGTATCCCTTCCCGGAGCGGCGGGATCGCAGGAGGCATACGTGGACCAGACGACGGCTTACGATGCCCCCGCCTCGACTCGCCTGACAACGGACGCTGTGCATCTGCGAGGCTTCTCCGTTGCGGTCATCACATTTTAGTGAGAACGCTTTCCACTTACATCAGCGTTCGAGGAAAAATAAATATCCATGTATCTCCGGCTGCGGAACTCTATCGTAATTATGAAAATACTCTCGTCTCACTAGTTCCACAGTGCGAATAACGCATGCGAATAAATTCTGATTGCCGATTGGAATATATCGGCACCATTTTGTGGGGGCTTGGAAGCAATGAGGATTCGCGAGCTGAAGTGTCATGTTGCTCCCATGGGAGGTTCGTGGCTGACCGACGAGGTTGTCGCCAACCCAATGTCGATTTATCCAGAGTATTGGGAACGGCGGTCTTCCTGGTATCGCAGTATGTCTGCCGGAGTAATTGAGATCGTTCTCGAGGATGGTACGTCTGGTTTTGGGTTTATCGGTGGTGGTAAAGGTAGTGCTGCGGTGAGCCTGCTCGACGAACAACTCCGAGAATTGGTAATTGGAAAATCGGTCTTCGATACGGAGCTGATTCAGGAACAGCTTTATCGCGCCTCGGTCTTTTACGGACGCGGCGGACTGTCGCAGTGCGTGATTTCTGGAATCGATATTGCTCTATGGGACGCAAAGGGAAAGCTTTTAGACCAGCCTGTCTACAACCTGCTTGGTGGCAAGACGCGAGAATGCCTCAAGTCCTACTACACCGGAAATGATCCTTCCGCTCTCAACGAATTTGGAATACGCGACATGAAAATCGCGATCCCTTATGGTCCGGCCCATGGCGAAGATGGCATGCGGAAGAACGAAGAAATCGTTTCCAAAGCGCGAGAGACGATCGGTTCCAACGGCTTCATCGCTCTGGACATATATATGTCATGGGATGTCCCTTACACGCTGCGGATGTACGATCGGCTGCGTGATTATGGAATCGCGTGGTTGGAAGAGCCGGTTCCTCCAGACAACTACGCGGGCTATCGTGAGATTCGTCGCTCGGTCAATACGATGGTGACGGGCGGCGAGCACGAATACACGCTCGAGGGTTTTCGACGGCTTATAGAAGAGGGATGCGTGGATATCGTTCAGCCTGACATTTATCGGGCCGGAGGACCAACCGGGTTGAAGAAGATTGCGGCTCTGGCTAAGGCACACCATGTCAAGCTGGTCTGTCACGGCATCGGTAGCCCGACATACCATTTCTTGATTTCCAATGGACCCGAAGTGTCTCCTTTTTGCGAATACCTGGACATTTATCGCGGTTCGACAAAGGAGTGGGTGTTGACGGACGATCCGCGCCCGGCGGACGGGTGGCTGTCTCTGAGTGACGGGCCTGGATTTGGCTACAGCCTGAACGAGAAAGTATTTAAGGATAAGGCACTTGTTACCCCGATCTGGTAGCTGGCAGTCCATAGATCAAGGCTGAGATGCTTCTTATGATCTGTCCGTCGCCCAAACGCCGTCCGAAGGGAAATTGAGGCGGATATTGGAACGTGGCATCCGCAGTATACGTAGCCGGTATCGGTGGTAGACATCGGGCTCAGAGACATGCTGCAGCTAACCGGCTAAGTTATTCGTAAGCTGGCGATAGTACGTCTGCTCGACGATCCCGGCTTCTTTGCACGCCTGCGGTGTCATCTTTCCGTTCCCACCGCCACTTCCACCTGCCGAAGCAGGTTCACAATCTCTTCCGCTTTCTAAATCTTCCTCGCCATTTCCTCGGCTCCTTTGTCCAGTTTCTCTCTATAATCCACTGGTACAAAATTTGCCGGGTATTCCAACATTCCATGGGTGCAATATTGCGACCACTAAGGACATGAGGTTTGTAGGCGCTGTGCTGAGATGGGAAGTATGAAAGACGAATTCTTCCGGTCGTATGCGCGGTTGCCTATCAGGGTTTATATGCTCGGTCCATTCGGTAGTCTGCTCGGCCGAGTGGAGTTGGAACCCGTTAGGCTTCTGGATCCTTGCTAACCCACCATAGCACTTGGCCAGTAATCTTCCATTTTGGATCTTTCGTGATATCAATGGGCATACACTTATGGTTCGCCGAGACGAGGATGTCGGCCGACGGAAGGCGCTATGCGTGCATATTAATCGGATCGATCAGGGATGAAGAAGATCCGTTAGCCTAGACCCATGCGCAGCGATAGGATGCCATTCGGCTCGTGTTCTAGGGCGCAGCCCCAATCCGATATCTGAACGTCAATCGACTTCACGCCCAAGCCATGCCGGCGTGAATCTTTGATCAGTACAGCAGGCGAGTAGAAACGCATCGGCTGATTATTCAGAATGACGCCAGTAAGAGCAGCGAGATATTTCACTTTGAGATATGCCGATGCGTAACCAATCAGCGCGAAGCTGGCAGCGTGTAATTCAGGAAAGCCGTACAGAGCAGACGAACTCATGTTATCAATAAATGAATGGAAAATGGCCGAAGAGGGGGCGGTGAAGTTGGGTAGGAATAGCATACCTAGCTCACTCACACCACAGCAACTAACCGCCCTCTTGAGATATCGGAGTTTATAAAAATGACCGAGCAACTAAGAGCAAACTGACCAA
>JBDTBI010000029.1:0-4757 GCA_039924215.1 Acidobacteriaceae bacterium | reverse complement strand
CATGAGCCGCGGGTAGAGGTCAACGCCCTGATGCTTTAACTTGGTAAACCAAGCCAGATGATTGATTCCGGCACATTCCCATTCCATTTCTTCAATCGGCACTCTGGCTCGGTCGGCGAGCAGCTGACTGGTGCCCTGCACGGAATGACACAACCCGACGACATTGGCTCGGGTGGTTCGCCCGGCCGCCAGTATCATCATGGCCATCGGGTTGGTGTAGTTGAGCACGACGGCATCAGGCGCGAGTTCTTCGACATCCCGCAGAATATCCAGGAAGACTGGAATGGTTCTCAGAGCCTTGAAGACACCGCCCGGTCCGATGGTATCACCAATGCACTGTCGAACTCCGTATTTCAACGGGATGTCGTTTTCAAAAGGAACACAGTGCAGACCGTTCACCTCAATACAGACCATAACGTAGTCCGCCCCTTTGAGGAGGGTTCTTCGCTCAGTTGAGGCTTCGACCACCCAAGCGGTGTTAGCGGATTGGAGAACGATCTGACCGATGAGTTGCCGCATCTGGGAGACGCGGCTTTCATCAATATCGATTAGACTGATCGTCCCGCCACGATTGGCCGGGATGGCCAGAATATCCGTAATGAGCCGAGGCGTGAAATTGCTGCCCGCACCCACGACCACGATCTTGACCGGTCTCGGCATCACGCCGGGCAGTCCTTCGACCTTGGCGTCGCGCGTATCTGAAGCCGTACCTTTGTATTGTTCGTGAGTGGACATTTCGGAGAAAAGTTTAAATCGCGTTCCCGGTGTTGCAAGAAAATAGGGAACGATTCCTATTGCACCTTGAAAATATTGCTTTTCTAATGGTGAATCGACTCTTGGAGGATATTTCCACACGATAGTCTTATGAGTGATTTACGGCCAAATTTCCTTCTCATCTTCACAGATCAACACCGGGGTGATTGCCTTGGGGTCGAGGGACACCCCGTGCTGCAGACGCCATATCTAGATGAAATCGCGGGTATGGGCGTGCGCTTTTCGAATGCGTATTCGACATGTCCAGTTTGTGTCCCGGCTCGGCGGACTCTCATGTCCGGCCGCAGCGAGGCTAAGCATGGCGTTTTGACCAACTACGACACTTGGATGGATGGCCCGACTCTTCCGGGTGAATTGTCGCGGGCCGGTTATCAGTCGCATCTGGTGGGCAAGCTGCATTTATGGCCGCAGCGCAAGCTCTACGGTTTCGACAGCGCGGACTGGGCCGATGGGCCACATCGTTCGCCTTGGGTCAGTGATTACGACAGATTTTTGGAGCGCGAGGGTGTCCGGATACCTGATGGCGGGACGGCTCATGGTTGCAGCCAGAACGGATGGGTAGCTCGACCTTGGCATTTGGATGAACGACTGCATTTCACCAACTGGTGTGCCGATCGGGCGATCGAGTTTCTAGAGCGGCGGGATCCCACCGTTCCATTCTTCCTCAATGTCAGTTTTCATCAGCCGCACCAGCCGTGCACTCCCCCGCAGGTCTATTGGGAGCGGTATATCAACCGGGACCTGCCCGAGCCTGTGGTTGGTGACTGGGCGCGAGTCTTTGCAGGGCCGCAGCGGGGCCTTCCCGTGACCTCTTGGCGGACTGCCCTTGACCCAGAAGTCATGCGGCAGTTTCGGGCCGGATATTTCGGATGCATTAATCACATCGACGACCAAATTGGCCGTCTGCTTTATTCGCTTCCGCGAAACACGGTGATCCTCTTCGTTTCGGACCACGGAGAGATGTTGGGGGATCATCAATGGATCCGGAAGTGCAACGGTCTGCAAGGGTCGGTGCGGGTTCCTTTTTTAGTGCGGATGAACGGCGGGTCTAAAATTGCTCCGGGACGGGTGCTGGATGCACCGGTCGGCCTGATGGACGTGATGCCGACAATCCTGGACCTTGCGGCAATTGATGTTCCGCCCGCGTGTGACGGGCGAAGCCTGGCTCCGCTGCTCCGGGGGGAAATCGCTACGGTGAGATCCCACGTACACGGTGAGTGTGCGCTGGTGCCGAGCTTAAACAGCGGCATGCAGTTCGTCACCGACGGACGCACGAAGTATATCTGGCATCCGGGCACGGGCAACGAGTTGCTCTTCAATCTGGTGGACGATCCGATGGAACTGCGAAATCTTGCGAACGAATCCACCGCGGTTGAGATTCGGGCACGCTGGCGCAGGGTGCTGGTCCAGGAGCTGGCAGGTCGGCCGGAAGGTTTTGTCCGGGATGGCGAGCTTCAGATCTTGGGTGGGCCCACTCCGTTCTGTTTGCCGGGATTTGAACGCAAGCCGATGACCTTCGACCATCCGATCGCCAGAGGCGCCGGATTGGTCATTGGGTAATCGTCCTCGCGGTCTGCGCGCATCGTCGAAGGAAATGTTAGGTTCGGCCTTCCCGGGTTTCCTAATGGTCTCCAGGCAGGATTTTTCTTGCTGCAGGGATCGTTTCCTATTGGTTCGCCCGCATGGCTTCCCCGATCCCATCCGCCCCGATGGACGATTACCCTATGAAAGCACATCGACCGGGTCATGACTATGAAGAGGCGATAAATAGGAGACTTTTGCAGATCTCAGAACTATCCCAAAGGGGACGTCTGATCATCAGTCAGATTGCTCCCGTGAACAACGGTGTGTGGTACTCGAAATCTTGATATAATCGGTCAAACGAATGTCCCGGCAACTTCAGCTTCAGAACCAGGCTCCCCTTGGAATTTCGCGACTCGCCACCCTTGTTCTCACGGGCGTTCGGTTTCGACTGCTGCGCTCCACCGTGACACTTGCGGTGATCGCCGTCGCGGTCGCCTTTGTAGTCAGTATTGCAGTCGGTGACCTGACTCTTCGCCGCGCGTCGGAACGGGCAGCTCAGGAAGTCGCGCACTTGCGGATGGCTTCGGTTTACGCGACCTATCTGACGCGGTCGACTAGCGTCGTTGATATAATAAGCCATTTGGCGACGCGGAGGTGGGTTCCCGGGTTGGACGCTGATCTACAATCATTTAGCGGGATCGGCCCTGACACGCTGCAGGAATTCTACACCGAGGTGCCACAAAGGCTCCAGAATAGAGGTGGGGTACGAGATCGAGGAGCCGGTCGTACAGTCGAAGGAAATCAGGACCGATGGATCGCGCTTTTAGAGGCGACTTCGCGCGGGCATGATGCTGCGGCCGAACGGTTGCGTGTTTCGCTGGATGCGCGGGGATTACTCGAAGCCGCCGCCAACAATCCGGACGGTGCGGCGAAAACAGTCCGCAACGCTGGCTTCACGATCGAGCCAAAAGTGTGGAATGAGTTTGTCGAAAGGGCACATAATGAACACTTGGTTGCAAATATTGAAACCCGCTTGCTGCAGCGCCCCTTGCGACAGGCCTTGGCCGCGCAGCTCCAGATGGCGCCCGAGAGGATCGGGACGCTCGAAGCTGATCGGTTCTTTGCCACTGCGGCGCGGGTTAGAGCGCTCAACGCCGCGCTACTGCAGGCACATCCCGGGGAGAAGCCGCTCGATGCTGAGCAGGTGGCGGCTGCTTTTTCCGAGCGATTGCGTCTGCGAGCGCGCCAAGAAACGGTTGACCGTGCTGCGGGAACAACGTCGGAGGGACATGAATTTTCGGTTCGGTCGTGGCTGCTGATGGGAATGGCGCTCCTCGTGGCGGTGGTTGGTGTGGCCAATGCCTTGATCATGTCAGTCATCGAGCGATTTCGTGAAATCGCTACCTTGAAGTGTCTCGGTGCGCTGGATGGGACGATTCTCGGTATGTTTCTACTAGAGGCGGCCGTCACTGGTTTCGTCGGTGCATTGGCCGGTGGGTTCATCGGAACGGTGGTGGCGATGCTCAAGCTGGCGTTCACCGGGGGGTGGTGGGTGGCACTCTCCCTGCCGGGTGCCTCCGTTTTGATGGTTGTGTCTGGCGCAGCAGCCATGGGGATGTTGCTGGCCGTGATGGGTGCGGTCTACCCCGCCTTGAAGGCGGCCCGGCTGCCGCCAATGGAGGCGATGCGCATCGAATGAGCACCGTTGGATCATCGAATAAAGCAATCACCCGCTCGCAGCGGGTGCTGATCCGGACCCTGCGGTTGTGCAAGACCTACCGTATCAAAACGGTTGAGACCGTGGCGCTTGCGGGCATCGACATAACCATCATGGCGGGCGAATTCCTCGCGGTCATGGGACCGTCCGGATCCGGTAAAAGTACGTTTTTTAATATGATCGGCGGCCTCGACTCGCCGTCCTCGGGACGTGTTCTGATCGATGAAGTCGATGTCGGACAGTTGACCGCAGTCGAGCTGGCCTTTTTGCGCTGCCGCAAGGTCGGCTACATCTTTCAGACCTTTAATCTGATTCCGTACCTGACCGCGCTAGAAAACGTCACCGCACCGCTTGCTTTTGCCGGCACCTCCCCCGACGAGGCGTGTGCGCGAGGTATGGAGGTCTTGAAGTTGGTTGGGCTGGGAGATCGTTGGTCGCACCGACCTTTGGAGATGTCCGGCGGACAGCAGCAGCGAGTGGCGATTGCACGGGCCATGGCGAACCGTCCCAGTGTATTGCTCTGCGACGAACCCACCGCAAATCTGGATTTAAAGACGGGCGAGGAAATACTGGAAATACTCAAAGGCATGAATCGCGATCACGGTGTCACCATTATCTGTGCCACGCATGACCATCGCATGCTCAGTCTTTGTGATCGCTTGGTCTGGATACGAGATGGCCGGGTGGAGCGAATCGCGCTTCGTGAGGAACTGACAATTGAAAGCGGGCAGATGGGAGGCCA
>JBDTBI010000028.1:0-3422 GCA_039924215.1 Acidobacteriaceae bacterium | reverse complement strand
CGCAGAACTTCCCTTGAGGTTAAGCGTGAGGTTCCCGGACACGTATTCTGTAGCGGCGGCTAGTTATGCTATCCAGAACCATGGTAAGTATGGTGGCGGACATACCGAGGCCTGCTACTCCCAAAGGGGCGCCAGTAAGCGAATCGTAACGTTCGGAGATCCAACCTTGAGTGCGTTGGCCAATGTGCTGTCCGCAATTTGAGCGGCAACCTCGTGATGGCCATAAGCCGCCAAGCCACATGCAACCTGATAATTTGGTGCGGGCCATACATCACCGCGCCAGAATTCGCCAGAAGAAAACCGTGCATCGGTGCGCGCTACTGTGGGAATCGGCCCCGTTATTTCTAAGCCAATCTGAGCGTGAGTGATCCCGGAAAAATCTCTGTTCCGACTATTTTAAGGAAGCC
Organism: Acidobacteriaceae bacterium; assembly: GCA_039924215.1. Taxonomy (GTDB): domain Bacteria; phylum Acidobacteriota; class Terriglobia; order Terriglobales; family Acidobacteriaceae; genus JAKAAZ01. The sequence continues at coordinate 3,015 of JBDTBI010000028.1, read as the reverse complement.
TAGCATTTCGTGTGGCTTAAAAATTCCGGGGCAGATCGGTGGCGAGTTCGCTCCAACCCCATCCGGCCACACTCCTCGCTGGGCGACACTAGATCCTTGAATTTAGTTGGTTTTAGAGGATGAACTCCAATTTTGAGTGCCCAACAGATCAGAGTTCCTGTCCAAACGGCGACATCCGGACTATCGTGCGAAGTGAACCGTCCAATTTGCGGGATCGTCGATCCATAATGTCAATTTAAAGCGTTCTAATTCTGGCAAAAAGAGCAAAACTGCGATCGATACGGCAACGAAACAAATACATAACGTTCTGAAGGTGGTATAAAAATACACGTCATCCGTTTCAATCAACACGGAGCTCAGATCGCGATAAAGGGTGTTCAATGCCGGTTGGACGCAGAGATTTCTTGAAATTGGGCACAGTGGCTGCTATGGCGCTTACGAGCAAAACGGGTTTGCGCGCCGCAACTCCATTTCATTCGCCTCCGTCTCCCTTACGAAGTATTCCTGCATTGGCCGATTTGGCCAGCGCACCGATGAGTCACATCTATACGGACCTGTTCAATCTTCCGATTGCAATGAACGATTGGGGCTACGTTCAGGCGGCGAAGTCCGTCTCCGCGATAAGTGCCGTAGCGTTCCCGCCGTATGCCTGTTGCGGTGTTCCTGACATTGCGTGGAGCCCGGGATTACTGATCTCCTGCGAATTATTTTTGAATGACCGGCTATTGACCACCTGGAAGGCATCGGAAAACGAGATCACGTACACCTGGTATCCACATTGTGTTGTTCGAACCCAAACGGCCGACGACATACGTTTCCGAACGACATTGTTCATGCCCGCAAACCACCGGGCAGTTGCTGAACTGATCGATGTGGAGAACGCCGGAAGCAGCCGGCGAGAGTTCACGTTGGGTTTCGATATGCGGGCAGCAGTGGCGAAGAAGACCTCGGCATGGCTCAACAATCTACCGGGAGAAGGGGATAACAAATCAACCTGGAACGCGGAAAGCAGCCGTTTGACGTATCAGGCGAAGCATTCGGCAGCCGCATCCGCGCAGGGTATTTTTCCAAAAGCGCACAGGTTGGAAGGCGGAAGAATGTTGGTGTATCAGGTAACTCTCGCGCCGGGAGAAAAGCGTAGCTTCCAATACGTCAATGCGATCGCGGAATCTGCGGTCGAGGCAAATCAACTATACGGAAATGTGCAGACGAACTTTTCTGCCGCTCTCAAGGAGAATCAAGCGACCTTCGAGCGGCTGATTACCTCCGCGTTCACCCCGGGCAATTCAGACTTTTCCGGCCATCTGCCGCAACTTGTTACCGAAGACGAAACACTATGGACGCTTTACCACAATGGTTTCAAGAATCTTCTTACAGCGAGACGGCGTTCGCCGGATTCGGCATACGGGCCTACGCTACTCACGTTGAGCGGACACGTATTGCCCACGCTGAGCTTTCCCTGGGATACAGCCCTCAGCGGTTTAAGCCTGGCGCTGCTTGATCCCGTGCCGTTGCGCAATCTTGTCGAGGTCTGGTTTCAGCAAGACATGCACCAGCATCTGGCGACGGACTACATCAGCGGTCAGGCGGTCGGGCCGTGGTATGGCGTCAATGACATGGCGATCGTCGGCTGCGCGCGAGATTACCTGCGCGTCAGCGGTGACTTTCAATGGCTGGATAAGAAAGTGGGAGACAGGGCCGTCATCGATCACCTATCCGATCATGCTCTTTATTGGAAGAAATTGGAGACGACCGACCGAGGGTTGGGAGATTACGGCTCCATCCAGAATCTCCTGGAAGTAGTGAGCACCTATCTGCACGAGGTAGCCGGGATGAATGCGGGCAATGTGTCCAGCATGCGTTTTGTGGCTACTCTCCTTGAAAAGCGTGGAAATGTGCAGGAGGCAAAACGGCTGCGTGCGGAAGCGACAGGATTGGCCGAGAGAATCAATCGCTTTCTGTATGTCGGAGGAAAGGGATGGTGGCGCTGCGGCCAGCCGGATGGCACGTACAACGAGGTGCGCCATTGCTATGACTTTCTCGCGGTACTCGACAATATGTCGGATGACCTGAGCGCGAAACAGAAAGAAGAGATGTCAGGATTTTTCTGGGACCAATTGCGCACGAAGAAATGGATGCGCGCACTTGCCAGCGGTGATCCAGATGCAAGCTGGAATCCGCGTCCGGACCACAGTTGCCTGGGTGCATACACGGCGTGGCCGCCCATGTGCGCGAAAGGACTTTATAAAACGGACAAGCCGGAGAAGATTGTGCCGTGGCTGCGCGAATTGGCGAAGGCCGGCAACCAGGGCCCCGTTGGGCAGGCTCATTTCGTTGAGGACGTCTATCCGCCGTTCAACGGCGGGGCGTACAAAGCACCGAACGACGCTCCGTACATTGAGGATTGGTGTGCCATCTCGGGCGGTGCTTTCACTGGCCTGGTGATCGATACCATCTTCGGCGCAGACCATACGCTGTTTGAGGGATTACGCGCGACTCCAAAACTCTGTGGGTTCGATGCGAACGCGAGTCTGGATCACGTGCACTATCAAGGGAACGAATATACCGTGAGCAACAAGGGTGTGTTGAAAACAAGCTAGAAGCGTGTTCTCCAATTTGGAGGAATTTGCCGCCTCAGAAGGAGAGAAGCATGACAACTGCCTGCTCACCTCCGGCACTGTATTCCTGTGGACACAAGCTTGAAAGCGAGAACTCCCGCTTGGGATTGTTGGAGTCTACGTGTTCCGTAGCTTCCCATTACCTGCGGCTGCAACAAGGTATGACCGTTCGGATCGATTTCGGATTTCCTCGGATTCCAGATATCAGCTGGCAAGCGAACCTGAGGACGAACGTGGGTCGGTGAGAACTCGCCGCGCCATGGCCCAGGGGGAAAGCTTGGACGAATTTGCCAGCGAGAATGTCGGCTCGATTGTATGAGTCTGGCGTACCAGGGTGAGCGTCACTCTGCGTTCTGCAGTCGGCGTCGCCGCACAATCTCCGAGACGAACCGGAATG
>JBDTBI010000027.1:0-7542 GCA_039924215.1 Acidobacteriaceae bacterium | reverse complement strand
TGCCGTTTTCTCAATATGCGATCGAGGTACACAAATCGGAATGGAGAGCACAGGAGAAGAACGATCTCGCTTTCTGGAAGCAGAAGTTGACACCGGAACCGGAAGTGCTGACGCTTCCGAGCGATCGGAATCGATCCGGGGTGCGCAGTTTCACCGGCTCAACCTACTTCGCTGAATTTCCCAAAGAGTTTGCGACAAGCCTGCGGAAGACAGGAGCGCAGTCAGGATGCACGTTGTTTACAACCTTGTTGGCGGGCTGGCAGATTTTGCTCTGGAGACTCAGTGGCAACGCAGATCCAGTCACGATGATTCCTGCTGCGGCGCAATCGTTGATGGATGACACTGTCCTGATGGGGCATTGTGTTCACTTGCTGCCGATTCGGGCGGAGCTGGATCCTGCAATGAAGACCTCCGACTATCTGCGGGCGTTGAAGCCTGTTGTTCTGGATGTGTATGAGCATCAACATGCCACTTATGGCAGCATCGTTCGGGAGTTGGCTCCACGGCGCGAGGCGGGACGACTGCCGCTGAGCGAAGTTCAGTTCAATCTGGAACAGGTTGGCAGGGGCGCTGCCTTCGATGGTTTGAAAACCGACGTGCGGGCGAACGGAAAGCGGGCGGTGAACTTTGATCTTTTCCTGAACATCGTGGATACCGGAAACGGCCTGCGGCTGGAGTGCGATTACAGCACAGCGCTCTATGCGGAATCTACAATCGGCCGGTGGATCGAGTGCTATCAAGCGTTGCTGGCGTCGATGATTGCCGATCCTGCGCAAAGCGTCGCTACGCTCGAGATCCTGAAGCCGGAGCTGCGCACCTTTCTGTTGGAGTCCTGCAACGCGACGGCAACTAAACCAAGAGAGGTGGAAAACGTTCCGGCATTGATTGCAGCAGCCTTTGCCGCGATGCCGAACCAGCCCGCTGCGGATTGTTACGATTTGCAACTAACCCGCGCCGAGCTTGCAGCGCAAAGCGACCGTCTGGCCTCCTGGCTGATCCGAAATGGCGCTGGACCGGACGCGCTGGTCGGTATCTATATGGATCGCTCTCTGGAGATGCTGGTGGCGATGCTGGGCGTGATGAAGGCGGGCGCAGCGTATGTTCCGCTGGATCCAATGTTTCCTCCGACTCGCATTGCCCAAATTGTGGAAGAGACGCAGGTGACGGTGATGATTACGCTTTCGGGGAATGTGGAAGGACTGCCGCCGTCGCAAGCCAAGGTGATCGCGCTGGATGAAGCAGCGGCCATGCTGGATAAGGAGCCTGTGGTTGCTCTGCCAAACATTTCAGGGGATGCGCGGGCGTACGTGATCTTTACCTCTGGTTCCACAGGGCGACCCAAAGGGGTGGAAGTGTGCCATGGATCGGTGGTGAATTTGCTGAAGGATAACGCGCGACGGATGGAGATGAAGCCGGAGGACAGGTGGCTTGCCGTTACGACCTTATCGTTTGATATTGCAGTGCTCGAAATGCTGTTGCCGCTGGTATCGGGAGGAACCGTCGTGATCGCGCATCGCGATGACGTCACCGACGGTGCGCAACTGGCGGAACTGGTGCAGGCGACGCGGGCCACGGCGTTACAGGCCACTCCGGTGACATGGAGAATGCTGCTGGAGCAGGGTTTTCAACCAGCACCGGGATTCAAAATGATGTGCGGTGGCGAAGCCTGGACACCGGCGATGGCGGACCAATTATTGGCGCACGGCGGGCGGCTGTGGAATATGTATGGCCCGACCGAGACGACCGTGTGGTCTTCCATCACAGAGGTGGAGCAGGGTATGACGCGCATGACGATTGGACCTCCCATCGCGAACACGCAATTTTATGTAATGGATGCGCGCCTGCAACTGGTACCGCCGGGTGTGTCGGGGGAATTGTTCATTGCCGGCGACGGCGTTGCACGAGGCTACTTCAATCGCACGGAATTGACGGCAGAAAAATTCCTTGCCAATCCGTTCCGTCCCGGCGAACGGATGTATCGCACGGGGGATGAGGTTCGCCAATTGCCGGATGGTCGCATCGAATTTCTGGGACGGTTAGACAATCAGATCAAGCTGCGGGGATATCGCATTGAACTTGGGGAAGTGGAGACGGGAATCCGAGCACTCCCCGGTGTCCGGGACGCGGTGGCGGTACTTCGACCCGATGCCAGCGGGGAAGCCATCCTGGTTGGTTACTATACGGGCGGGGAGAATTCCACTCCCGCGGAATTGAAGCGGCAACTGAGCAGTCAGCTCCTCGCGTACATGGTTCCGACTGTTCTGAAGCATCTGGATAGTCTGCCGCTGACGCCGAATGGAAAGATCGACCGCCGCGCACTGCCGGAGCCGCGCACTGGAGTTGAGGTCGAGCAAGAAGAAGTTATTGCACCGACGACACCAACTGAAACGGCCTTGGCAGAGATTTTTTGTGAGGTGTTAGGACGCCCGCGCATCAGCATTCGAGCCAGCTTGCTGGATCAGGGGGCGGACTCATTGCGGATGTTCCAGATTGCTTCTCGCGCCCATCATCGCGGTTTTGCGGTGAGCGCGAGGCAATTGATGCAGTACCACACGGTAGAAGCAGTCGCGGCAGTTGTAGATGCGGCAGCTATGGATGCGGCGGAAAGCGGTGCGAATCGTTTTGCCGCACCTGGACTGACTCTGCAACGAGTATCGCGAGAGAATTATCGCGTTCGCTTGTAGGCACGAGTCAACTTAGTCAACTCAAAGGATGCCGGATACCGATTCAAGTACCTGGCCTGGAGAGTCGGCATATTGGACAGATCATGAATGGATCGACCTTGGTGAGTTTGACAAATTTGGAGAGCGGAGATACGACGGCAGGCGCGATGTATGCGATGCCGGCGACCCCGCTGCAGGTGCGGCTGTGGAACCTGAACGAGGCGACGCCAGACCCGGCTTGGAATATTGCGGTTCGGTTTCGGTTGTCAGGGCGGTTGGATCGCGAAGCGTTCGAGCGCGCGCTGCAGCTGCTGACAACCCGTCACGAGGTGCTGCGCACATCCTTCGTGCTGCATTCGGGGACCGTGATGCAACGAGTTGCTCCCCGTGTGACGCTGCCGGTGGAATGGTGCGATCTGCGCTCCCTGGACGCAGAAGCGCAGGTGGCAGAAATCCTGCATCTTTCAAAGGAGCATGCACGACAGATTCTGTCGATGGGGAACGCTCCCTTGTTGCGGACGAGGGTGCTTCGTTGCAGTGAGGAAGAGAACATTCTGCTATGGAATGCCCACTCCAGCATTTGCGATGGTTGGTCCGTTGGCTTGTTGTCCAACGATTTGATGGATTGCTATGGAGAGCTGTCGCAGGGCAGGGAACCGGCGGTCCGCGCCTCGCTCGACTATGGCGATTATGCGGTCTGGCTGGATGCGCAACGCAAGACAGCGGAATATGAGGCACACAGAAGTTACTGGAAGCAGCGGATTCAAAGGCTCCAGGTTTCCAGCCTTCCGGCTGCATGGCGTGCTGCTGGCACGCCCGATAACGTTTCCGCTCTACAATCCATCCTGCTGCCTCGGACGTTGACCGATCCTCTTCTGTCGATTGCGCAGCGCTATCAAGCAACATTTTTCCATGCCGTGCTGGCAGCCTTTGGACTGCTCATGCGGACACATCAATCTTCGGCACAGGTTGCCGTAGAAACTCCCATGAGCGGACGCGACCATTCGGAACTGGAAAGTATTGTCGGAACTTTCGTGAATATGCTGCCGCTGGGCTTCCAGGTGAATGCGCAGATGCGGTTCAACGAACTGTTGCAGACCGTTCGCGACGGGGTGACGGATTCGCTAGAGCACGCGCAATTCCGGTATGAGGACATGCTGGCCGATCAGCAAAGCGGCAGCAAAAACGCATCGGCGAAACAATGGCCGATTCCGGTTACCTTTATATGCCAGCATGACTTTGTCCGTCCGGTTTCTTCCGGAGGGGTGGACCTGACCGCCATTCCATCGGTCAGCCCGGGCGCTCTGCGTCCACTCACCGTGTTTCTGGTGGAGCGGGCCGACGGGTGGAGGCTTTCCTGTGAAGTGGATAACCGGTTGGTTTCTCAGGAAGTCAGTTCCAATTTGCTGGAGGGCTTTCGTCGAGTCCTGACAGCCATCGTCGCAGAACCGGAGGAATCGGTCGCACGACTGACCACGCAGGCCGGCCGACCGATGCCAGCCGTTTCTGCCGACTCGGAATTCGACCGCTCGCTGCCGGAATTGAAAGCCTCGACGGAGGAAAGTGCAGGCGGCCTGGTGCGAATTCCAGCGACGGAGTTCCAGCAGCGTTTCTTTCACCTGGACTCGCTGAATCCAGGGGCAGTAGCCTTTCATGTGCGGATTCGCCTGGAGTTGAAGGGCGAGCTGAACGTGGACGCGCTGACGCAAGCCATTGCGCACGTAGCCCGGCGGAATGAGATTTTACGGACGTCGCTGGAACAGCAAGAGGACCAGATCTGGCAGGTAATTCACCCGGAATTGCCCATTGATTTTCGCTTTCTTGTTTCTGGATCGCTGCTTCCGAATACGCTGCGTTCCGATGCCCAGCGTCTTGCGGACCAGGCCATTCTGGATCAAGAGGGGCAAGAGGGATTTTCGCTGTCGACGGGAGGCATGTTCCGCGTGCGCCTGTTGCAACTGGAGGCCGAGCGCTACTGGCTGGCAGTCACGCTGTCCCATGGAATTATCGATGGCTGGTCTACCGGACTGTTTCTGCAGCAACTGCAGGAGGAGTATGAGCAGGCCGTGAGCGGCACCGGGAACGATGGGGATCGTTCGACGGTGCAATTTGCCGTGTATACGGAATTGGAGCAGCGCTTGCTGGCCGGTCCGGAAAAAGACACTCGACTGGCATGGTGGGAAGACTATCTTGGCGGTGTTTGGACGCCACTGTCGTTGCCGCAGGATATGGCGGAATCGGGCGCAGATGCGAAGGAGGCTCGCGCAGGGCTGGAGGTCGCGCTTCTGGATTCGGAGACTGCGGCCGCAGCGCGACGTTTCGCGCGGGAATGCCAAGTGACGGCATTCGCCGTATTTGGTGCTCTGTTCCAATCCCTGCTGGCACGTTATAGCGGGCAAAGCGACGTACTTTTTCTGACGCCGCATGCAAACCGAAGCAGCCGAACCGAATCGATTCTGGGACCGCTTTCGGACTCGATCTGCCTGACCGGCCATATTGGGACGGATACGACATTCCGTGAACTGGTGACGCGATTCAGCCAGCAGTCCATGGATGCGATGGAAGATGCTTTGCCGCTGACCCTGATTACGCCGTTGATCGAGATGGAAGTGGGGCCGCAATATCATCCACTGAATCAAATCACATTTTTCTATCAGCGGGCATTCGTGCACGACATGCAGTGGAAGGGTCTCCAACTTACATCCTTGCCTGACGTTCCTTCGGTGACCGAAACGGAATGGCAACTGGGCGTGGTGGAGCGGAACGAAGGCGTTTCTCTGGAATTTTTGTATGATGCGACGCTCTATTCCCAGGAAACAATTCAGACAGTGCAGCGCCACTTTGCACGCTTGCTCTCCCAGGCTGTGACGTCACCCGATGTTCCGGTGTCGCAGCTTGAGATTCTGACCCAAGAGGAAGTGAAACGGTATGCTGTGGCCGCAACGCCTTTGCCGCGCGTGATCGAATGCCTCTTGCCGGGCAAGCGGTTGCGTACAGTCAAGCCTGCGCCAGAGGCCGAGAGCGAAACCGCTATTCCGGTTGCGAACGATACCTTGTCACAAAGTGAGCGGGACATGCTCCGGATATGGCGACAGGTTCTGAAGATCGACGATCTGGATGCGGCATCGAACTTCTTCGATCTGGGAGGCCACTCGCTTCTGCTGACCAAGATGCAGCGAATCCTCAAGCGCGATTTCGGTGTTCAATTGACGGCGGCGACGGTGTTCCGCTGTCCGACTCTGGGTGCGCAGGCGGCGTGGCTGGAACAGGCCCGACTGGCGGTAAAGCAGACGGAGAAAGCATCTGCCCATCACTCGCCTGATCGTCACGCGCCTGCCCATCGCGCATGGGAGCAAAATCCGCGCATTATTCCGCTGCAACCGAACGGTGAGGGCCGACCCATCTTTGTGATTTCGCAAAGCATGATCTTCCGGGTACTGGCCGGCGAACTGGGGTCCGATCAGCCTGTATACGCGCTGCAGATGTTGGACGAAGAGATTACGGTGGCCGCAGCCACCTATAGCTATGAAGACCTGATTGATTTCTATGTCCGCTTGATCCGTGAAGTACAACCGTCCGGTCCGTATCGTGTGTCGGGGTGGTGTGTTTCCGGCTGGATCGCATATGGGGTGGCGCGGAGGCTTGAGGAAGAGGGCGAAGAGATTGAGTTGTTGGTGATCGTCGATGTCTGGGCGCCGGGGTATTGGCACTATCAGCCAAAAATTCGACGAAGCCTGATGATGGCCGTTTATAAGTTGCAGCGCTTCCGTACGTTAATGCTTCGATTAATGCAACTCGATATGTCTCAGCCGTATTCTCCGGCAACTCGGAGCTGGCATGGTTTCCGCGTTTTCGCAAGAAATGTGAAGTCCTGGATGCGGGAGCGGAAAGGGCCCGTACTGAGTCCGTTGGAGCAAGAGATGCAACAGCGCAGTGAATTGTTGGAGTCGATATCCACTGAGGCGTGCTCGGCGGGCGAACTTCATGGAAAGGTGCTGTTCTTCCGTAGTGGGGAAGAGCCGTCCGGGCCGTTGCTGGCCGAGGAGATGGGTTGGCCCGAATTGGTCGGCAGGCCTTTGCATGTGGAGGTGATTTCGGGAGGCCACCGTGAGATCTTTAATCCGCCTGGAGCGAGGATGATGGCGCATCGTGTCCGCGAAGGGCTGGGTCTTGCCAACAGTCCAGCCAGTTTGAAGAAGGCCTCTGAGAGCAACACGGCAGCAGCGCAGACCACGCGTGATCAAGTTATGCGGGTGGGGGGATAATGCGTCCGCTCGAAATGGCCGGATTCCTGTTCGCGATTGTGCCGGTGCTGGCAATGCTGACACTGCTGCCGCTTCGGGTTGGCATTGCGGCTGCGGCGGTGTCCGGCGGAATTCTGCTGGCGGCGGCTCTGTGGATCGGCGCGTATTGGCAACTGATTCCGCTGTATGTGGGAGTGCTGTTGGGACTGTTCACTCTAATCTGGATGAAGCGGCAGCACCCACGCTGGCTCCGGAACACGCTTGCGGCAGGGGTGGCGTGTCTGCTCGCTCTGACTGCGGCGTTCACCTACGTTCTTCCCATGTTCCCGCTTCCAAAACCCACGGGGCCCTATGTTACTGGCACGCGCATCCTGCATCTGGTCGATCCTGTCCGTATGGAGACGCATGTAGCCGGCCCGCTGCGGCCGCGCGAAATTATGGTCCAGGTCTGGTACCCGGCGACGCCGCATGGAGAGCATTTCGCAAGCTATCGCAGACGCCGTGAGACGACCAAATTGTCCAGCTACATGGATGTTCTCTGGACCCATTCGTATCGAAACGCCCCCGTTTCAACCCACGGAGCGCCTTTTCCTGTTTTGTTATTTAACCCGGCATGGAACGGGCAGCGTACACAG
>JBDTBI010000026.1:0-2994 GCA_039924215.1 Acidobacteriaceae bacterium | reverse complement strand
CCGGCAATCGCTGGTACGTGTTGGCTGCCGCCGATCTCACGAAAATCGCGAGTGCAGTCACCAGCCTCACCCAGCCCGTTGAAGAATTGTTGCCGGAAGACCGGGTGCCGATCCTCTACCCTGATTTACCGCTGAATGAAACCCTGGCGCATTTTTACCGCTGGCCACTGCTGCCGATCGTCAACCGGGCCGTTTCCGGCCTACTCGAAGGGACTGTTACGCAGGCCGATGTGCTGCAATGCTACGAACGTCATGCTCAAGGTTACAAATAGCGGCTGGCCGGCTTTCAGGCGTAGAAACCGCGCTGGCGGATCGCGCCAGCCACGCGGTCCATCGCTAACATGTAGGCGGCGATTCGATTGTTCACATCGTGGGTTTGCGAATAGTGGACAACATGCTCAAAGCTCACCTTAAGTATTTCCTCCAAGCGCTCGTTCACGACATCTTCCTTCCAGAAATACCCCTGGCGATCCTGAACCCACTCGAAATACGAGGCTGTCACGCCGCCCGCGTTCGCCAGAATATCGGGAACGATGAAGATACCTTTCTCGGCGAGAATGTCATCAGCTACTGCCGTCGTTGGCCCGTTCGCACCTTCGCAGACGATCTTCGCCTGGATCTTTCCTGCATTGCGACTGGTAATCACGTTCTCTGTCGCCGCGGGAATCAGGATGTCGCACGGGGTTGTCAACAGGTGTGCGGACTCAGCCGCCTCTGCGCCGCGAAAGCCAACAATGGAGCTGTTGCGCTGCCGATACTCGCTTAATGCGACAATGTCGATGCCGTTCGGGTTGAACAGCCCGCCATCGTATTCAGCGACTCCGATGATTTTGCAGCCAGCTTCCATTAAAAGATGAGCCGCATTCGATCCCACGTTGCCGAACCCCTGGACGATGATGCGACAGCCGTCGATCTCCATACCCAAATGCCGAAGCGCCTCCAGGCAGACGACGCGGACCCCTCGGCCCGTGGCCTCGCGCCGGCCGGCTGAGCCGCCGAGCGCAATCGGTTTGCCGGTCACGACACTGGTCACCGTCTGCCGCATATGCATCGAGTAGGTGTCCATGATCCAGGCCATGGTCTGCTCATTCGTATTCACATCGGGTGCGAGAACATCTTTTTCCGGCCCGATAAATTCGATCAACTCCGAAGTGTAACGACGGGTAATGCGTTCCAGTTCGCCTTGCGAGAGCTTTCTCGGATCGCATATGACGCCTCCCTTTGCCCCTCCGAAGGGAATGTCGACAACCGCGCATTTCCAGGTCATCCAGCTGGCCAGCGCGCGGACCTCATCGAGAGATACATCGGGAGCGTATCGAATACCGCCCTTACCCGGACCGCGGGCCATGGAGTGATGGACGCGAAAGCCGGTGAACAGTTCGATGTGGCCATCGTCCATGGCAATGGGAAAATGCACGATAATCTCGCGGCTCGGCGAGCGGAGCACCTTCCATAACCCTTCGTCCAGATTGAGCTTGCGGGCGGCAAAATCAAAGCGGGCAGCCTGGGCTTCCCATGGGTTCATTTCCTGTTCCAGCGACACAGCGGTAGCAGTCATCGATTCTTCTCCATGGATGGTGAGATGCGCCCGCCCTGGGAAACATTTCTGGCAATCTTGCGGACTGCATTCCGACCAAACCTACGGAGTATAGGCCGCGGAAAGGAACTCCGGCAAGCGCTGCATTTTCGGATCGCGGATCCGTTTCAACTGGCAGTTTCTTAGCCCTGGAGCGCGATTCAATTTTAGGGATTTACAAGCGGGCTGAGGTTTATTCGCTTCAAACCAAATACTGAATTAAAACGTCATCGTAGCACGATTTTTAGGGGTGGAAGCTGATTAGCTCGATCCCGCTTTTTCCATCTTCAACGACATACGACAGCGTGTAGAGAGTTCCATCTGAACCGATCACGAGGCTTTGCGGAGGATCTATAGGCTGCCCGCTATCCAATACGACGGAGCCATGATCCAGATACTTCCCACTGGAAATATCATAGGTGATCAGGTGAGTATCTTCCTGCTGATCGGAATCTTTCTTTGATTTCTTGTGCCAGACGCCAGGGGAACACCGGTCAGGTAATACAGCGTGTGTCCGTCCGCTCCGAGAACGAGGCCGAGGTATCCATATTCGGACGCATCGAACATTCCGGATTTCTTCGATGGTTCAGAGGTAAGTCGATCCAGCACCTGCACAGAGGGAGCACCAGGATCGAAGCGGGATAGATAGCCCGATCGGCCATTCACAACATAGAAAGCGTGTTGGGCGGGAACCCAAACTGCTGCGCGCCAGTTGTAGGCCATGCCGTGCATCGTTGGGTTCATGGAACCGAAATAATCTTTCTTCAGGTTGACGCTCGCGACGGTATCGATCCTGTCTGTCTCATAGCAGTAACGATGGATGGTTCCATCTCCGGTGGTGAAGTAGGCTGATCCGTCCTGTGGATCAATCACGATGCGGCGGCAGATTGCTCGATAGGTGGTTCCTAATACGCCGAGCTCACCACCATGAAAAACCGTTCCAAGATTTTTCATTTTCTGGGTTTTCAGGTCGTAACGCAGAAAATCCCCAGCCGGCCAGGTTATGCCATACAAGCGACCGCGGCGCACATCCATGTTCATCGCGATAATTCCCTGCCCGTCCGGCGCGATTGCGAGATTGGTGAATTTCCCGGTCTTCATGTCATAAGAGAGAAAATGTCCGCCGGGATAGGGACGAAAGCCAGCAGGGACGGCCGCCGTCCTTTCAACTCCGCTGGCCTTGTTGTAGTAGCCAAGATGGGTTGAGAAGTACAACTTACCGTTGGACTCGACGAAATTTACGTGACTTTTCCCCTGGGCAACGGCCTTGATTTCCCCCTGGCCGACGGCGCTGTTCAGATCTGAGATGTGCGTGATGGCTTTAGTCTTCGGATTGAAGGAGTACATTTGCCCGGCAATGTTGTACTTGTCGGACGAGAGTACGTAATAGACGATGCCATCGCTTGCAACACCCATCC
>JBDTBI010000025.1:0-6598 GCA_039924215.1 Acidobacteriaceae bacterium | reverse complement strand
GCGCCTCTCCTGTCTCCGTATCCGCAAAGAACAGTTCCAGATGCCTGTGATCGCGACGCAGCACCTCAATCCATACATGGCGGTTGTCGAGCCAGCCGAAACGCGGAATGTAATCGTTGTGCTGGCTTAGCGGCACATGCATCCATACGGTGCCGCCGCCATTCGCCGCCACAATGCCGACGCGCACGCCGGGATTGGGATCGCCCGCCTGCGGAAAGCGCTGCTGGTAGACAGTGCTGTGTGTCGGAATCCAGTCCGTGATGGGATACGTCGGGACGGTAGTCTCATCCATCTGCAGATATGCGATGTGCTTCGAGTCGGGAGACCAGAAATAGTTGCTGCGCACATCCAATTCTTCTTCATACACCCAGTCCACTTCGCCGTTCAGCAGGGTGGATGTGGAATCGCTCGTCAGCGCCGTGTCGTGCAGCCGGGGCAGTGTCAGCACGTGTAAATTGTGGTCGCGGATAAAGGAAATGGAGTGGCCGTCAGGAGAAAATTTTGGGTCGTCCCCACTGCCCGCTCCCGTTTTCGCCGCCTCGACTGCGGTGCCCTTCCGCAGATCGTAGACCCACAGTTGGCCGGTGTTATCGAAGATCAAATGCCTGCTATCTGGCGACCACGAATAGCTCGACACGCCGTAGCGGGAGCGATGGTCGCGGTCGCGCTCATCGTTCTTCGCGCCGTATATGGCTGCTAGCCGGGTCTGCGGCACCAGCACAGAGGCGGCTCCGCTGGCCGCGTCCACGGTAATGACATCATCCGGTTGGCCATGTTCCTTGTCCCGCGACAAATAGGTGACGCTGGCGCCGTCCTGACTCCACAGAAACTCCTGCGGAGGGTGACCGGTGGGCCCACCCGCTCGCCAGATGTCTGCCACCGTCCATGCCTTGCCGCCGCCATACGGCACGGCTTGCGCCGGCAAACCCAGCGCCACAAGCAACAAGCCCGCCAGCAGAAGCAATCTCCTCATCGGTCAGGAAACTCCAGGGTAAGAAAACTCCAGCCCCATTGTACCGGCCACAACCTCGTCCAAATGAGGCAGCACCAGCTCTATTCCGTCTGGCATCGCCTCCCACCGCAGCGCACCGCGTTGCCGTCCATGCTAGACTGCGCTTTTGGCCTTATGAATCCTGAACTTGCAAAACTCGTCCACCTGCAGGAACTGGAGCAGCAGGCCCACGCGCTGGAGGCGCAGCTGGCCGGTTATGCCGAGCGAGTTGCCGCGCGTCGCTCCACGCTGCTTGAGACCGGCCACCAGCTGGAACAAAATGCCATCTCTCAGGCGAAAGAGGCTGCCTTGCGGCGGCGCATGGAATCCGACACGGAAGATTTGCGGCTGAAAAGCGCCCGCTATCGCGTGCAATTAGATGACGTGCAGAGCGAAAGCCAGAGGATGGCGCTGGAGCATCAGATCACGTTTTGCAAACAGGAAATCAACTCAATTGAAGAACAGGAGTTCTCCAGTCTGGTCGAAACCGAAGCGCTCGAAACCCGGGAGCGCATGTTGCATGAGACCTTTGCCAATCAGACCCAGGCGCTGGAAGTTGAAAGAACCACGGCGCAACTGGGCCAAGTCCGCGACCAGGCTGCACTGGCGGAATTGCACCTGGAACGCGATGCCGTCCGTAAGACCGTGGATCCGCAATTGCTGGCCCAATACGATCGCATCTCCGGCGCCCGGAAACTAGCCGTGGCGGCGGTGGAACAGCAGCGTTGTTCCGCCTGCCAGATGATGCTCCGGCCGCAGCGCTGGAACGAGGTTCGTGAAGGCGCCATGCATTTCTGCGAATCCTGCGGACGCTTCCTTTATTACGATCCCGCAATCGACCTGAGCGACGCGATCCAACTTCCTGCGCCATCCAAAAAGTCAGCGGGTCCTGCCACGGGTCCGGCCACGGGTTTGGCGCGCGTCCGGGCTACCGGCTCCGGCCCTTCCACGCGAGAGGATTAGCTTCCGATCCGTATGCAACGAATCGCAGTGGACATCGATGAGGTGCTGGCGGATGCGCTTGGCGAATTACTGGCGCGGTACAATCGCGAGCGAAACACCTCCGTTACCAGGAAAGACGTGGAGGGGAAATGGCTCTGGCAGGCGTTGCCCAGAGGAGACCAGAAGCTCATCGACAGCTATCTGCAGAGCCCTGATTTTTTTGAAGATCTTCCGGTCGTTCCCGGCAGTCAGGATGTTCTGCTGCGTATGAGCCGCCAGTATGAGATTTTTATCGCCACAGCGGCAATGGCATTTCCAAATTCCTTCAGCTCAAAGTATCGATGGCTGCGCCGCCATTTTGACTTTCTCTCGCCGCATAATTTCGTCTTCTGCGGAGACAAAAGCATCCTGCAAGCGGACTTTCTCATCGATGACATGCCCTACAACCTGTCAACATTTCGCGGACAGGGAATTTTGTTCACAGCACCCCATAACGTTGGCATATCGGAGTATCGTCGCGTCGACAACTGGCCGGACATCGATGCCTTGTTTCTCGGCTAGAGCCAGCTTACCTGTGGATGCATCGTATTGGAATATCATCCAGCCATTCCAAAATGAACGAATGCATAACGCAGTTTCTCGCCGCCTAAGCGGAACAGGAACATCGGTCTAGCTTGCCTCCGCCTCCACCTCTTCCACGTGCTTCTCGTGCAACTGCCCGCTACGATGAGAAACAGTACGATGGGAAACGGTACGATGGGCAACCGTGTGCCGCGAAGTCGGCGAGGTTTCCCGCAGATCCCGCACCGTTTTTTGGTACTCCGTAGAGGGACCGGCGGGAAAGTTAGTTTCCAGTGAAGCGCTCATCGGACGCAAATGCATGGACGGATGCGCGACCGCCTGATGCTGGGTAACAATAACGACCCGAGACACTTCCGTCCCGGAGCAGCGGTAGCTGTGCGGCGTGCTGGCATCGAAATATACTGAGTCGCCGGGCGCCAAAAGATGGACCTGGCTCCCATGGCGAAGCTCCAATTCCCCCGTCAGCACGTAGAGAAACTCAAAGCCGGGATGGACATGTGGTCGCACTTCGACGTTCTTTTTAACAGGAATGAACTCCGCCAGGTAGGGATCCAGGGTGCGATCCGGAACCAGATAGCCCAGGCTCTCAAAGAAGTAAGTGGGATCGTTCACACCGCTCTGCGGCAGCCGCACACGTTCTGACTGCCTATGGACGCGAAATAGCGTGCGCGGTTCCGGCTCAAAAAAGTACGACAGATCCTTACTGAATACCATGGCGATACGGGCCAGGTTCCGCAGCGTCGGGACTACACGACCCGTCTCCAGTTGCGACAGAAAACTGGCCGAGAGGCCGGTATGCTTCCCCATCTCCACTAGTCCCATGGATTTCTTCAGGCGAAGGCGCTTGATTCGTTCGCCGATTTTCTTTTCTCCGATAAAAGATTCGGCTGTCTCAGGATTGATCTGTTCCTTTTCGAGCGTAACGGGGGGTGTTTTTTTCTTCATCTCCGCGTCTCCCTTGAATAATTAGATGCAAACCACCTCGTTTGACGATTGAGATTTGGGGAGTAGAAATAGAGTTGGGATGCTATCTGCGGGTCTCCAGCGGGTATCCACAGAGTCACGCCGGCGAATTGCCTGGCAACGGACTTTCCGCATCCAACTGCAATTCAGCTATATTCCGGCTGTGGTGCCCAGCGTAACAATGGATATCTTCCCTCAAATCCTTCTTTCCGGTGCTTCCGGCCTGGTGGGCCGAGCCCTCCATAACCACTTTGTTGCACAGGGAATCGCTTGCGCCACGCTGGTTCGGGACACTCCCGAACCAGGGAAAGCAGCCTATTACTGGGATCCCTACCATTTTGAATTCCGCGAAACTATGCGACGGCTGAATGGCATCCGCGCCGCCATTCACCTATCCGGAGACAATTTGGCGGACGGCCGCTGGACCAAAGCGAAAAAGCAACGAATCCGCCAGAGCCGGGTCCGAACGACACAATCGCTGGTCGAAATGCTGTCGCGGCTGGACCAGCGGCCAGAGGTGTTGCTCTGTGCCTCTGCTGTCGGTTTCTATGGTGATCGCGGAGAGGAAGTTCTTACGGAGGAATCTGCTCCCGGAAAGGGCTTCCTCGCCGAGGTCTGCCAGGAGTGGGAGGCGGCCGCACAGGCGGCCAGCAGCCTTGGAATCCGAGTCATTCACCTCCGTTTCGGTATGATTCTCTCCCGGAAAGGGGGCGCACTGGCCAAAATACTTCCCCTATTTCGCATGGGATTGGGCGGCAATCTTGGCAATGGGCGTCAGTGGATGAGCTGGATTGATCTTCCGACAATTCTGGAAATTGTCGACTTCTGCATGAATCGACATCAACTTGAGGGGCCAGTCAATGTCGTTGCCAATCCGGTAACAAATGCCGAATTTACCCTGATGCTGGGACGTCATCTGCACCGGCTTGCCATCGCTCCGGTTCCGGCATTTGCCCTGCACACAGCGTTCGGAGCAATGGCGGATGCAGCCTTGTTGTCCAGCACCCGCGTCGTTCCCGCCCGGCTGTTGCAGGCCGGTTTCCAGTTTCAACGCCCCACGTTGCTGGACGCCCTGCAGGAAATCCTTCCACGCTGAATGTTTCGTGTGCCCCTGTTTCTTTGCTTGCGGGAGCGTGCAAAGGTCACAGGCGCAAACGTCCCATCGTAAAGGTCCGATTCTGCTAGGCTGAAAACCGCATGAATTTTTTCTCACAGCGGGCCGCTTCAATGTTGCCATGCGGAATATCCCGCTCCCAATTTCGGATAGTGTGCCGAATATTCCACAAACCACGGCGTCGCGCAACGATTCCAGGTGTTGCAGTACTGGTAATTGCAGGCGCGTTGTGGCTGCCAGCCTTGCTCATAGGTTGCGGTATGGCCGCCGGTCCGCAGCCCCCATCGCTGCAACTGCCCCGGCAGATTCCAAATCTCACAGCAAGTCGCACCGGCGATCAGGTCAAGCTACACTGGACCACGCCCCGCGAAAATACGGATCGATTGAAGTTACAGAAAATAGTCCAACTGCGCATCTGTCGTCGGCAGCAACAAACCGCTTCCTGGGACACAGTTGCGACCGTGACTGCTGCTCCCGGCAAAGCCGCGCAGTATACGGACGTGCTGCCGGCCCAGCTCACAACCGGACCACTCCGGCCTCTTAGATATTCCATCTTCGGCATCAACAAACATGGCAGAACCGCAGGCCCATCCAACATCGTGATGGTTCTGGCTGGCCCCACCCCCACGCAGGTCCAGAATCTTTCGCTTCAGGTTGTGGAGCGCGGTGTGCTCCTACATTGGCAGGCGGTTCCAAACCTGCCTTCGGGAACCAGTGTGGAAATTGAACGAACCCTGGTCACGCACCCCCAGGCGACGCCTGCCCGCGCGTCTGCCAAACCTGCAACATCTGCCAAAACCAACACGGCAGGCAATCTCCACCTTCTGTCTCGCGCCGATGAGCCGGTAGAGCAAACGTTGCGAGTAAATCTTTCCGCCGCAGGTGGCCAAACTGACGAAGCAGAGGAAAATGACTCGGGAATCGCGCTTGATTTCAGCCCTCAATTCGGCCAAAAATATAGCTACACCGTGCGCCGCGTCATTGAGCGCCCGGCGGACAACCGGACGCTTTCAGTCTCCGGCACCCCCAGCGCATCCGTCGAGATCGAGACGCGGGACACATTTCCTCCCAGCACGCCCGTCGGCTTGGCTGCAGTCCCGGTCTCAGCATCCATGAATCGTGGCGTGCCGGAAGTTGATCTATCCTGGTCTGCGAATACAGAACCGGATCTGGCGCAATATCGCGTCTATCGGCAAGACGTGACGCTCCATACGCCTGTGCAGCAAATCGGTCTCGCGAACCATTTCGAATCGATCGTTGCGCCTGCTTTTCGCGATTTGCATGTGCAGCCGGACCACACCTATGCCTACACCATCAGCGCTGTGGACACGACTGGCAATGAAAGTCCGCGTTCACAATTGATCGCGGTCAAGGTACCCGCGTCATAGAGTTCGTCCGCACACAACGCACGGGCATGCAACACAAGCAGAGCAACAACAGGGGGAGAAAAAATCGTGGAGTATTGCCGCTTTCAGACTGAAGAGGGGCCACAGTATGGTGAACTGGGCCTGCGCAAAGGCGAATGGTGGATGGAACGTGTCCTTGCGTCCCCGACAGAGGATTGCACCGTGGTTCGACTGGCGAAAGAATTCTCTCCGCGGCCCGTGTACACGCTCACGCTGCTCGCTCCCGTCACGCCCTCAAAGATTGTCTGCGTCGGCCGCAACTACCGCGACCACGCCGCCGAGATGGGCAATGAAGTTCCGAAAGAGCCGCTGTTGTTCCTGAAGGCACCGTCTGCCATCCTGCCTCCTGGCGGAGCCATTCGCATCCCTTCCGTTTCTCGCAGAGTGGACTACGAAGGTGAAGTGGGTGTCGTGATCGCCCGCACCTGTTCCAAACTGAAAGCTGACGAGGATGTGCGGCCCTACATTCGCGGTTACGTTATTGTGAACGATGTTACAGCGCGCGATCTGCAAAAATCCGACGGCCAGTGGTCGCGGGCCAAGGGCTTTGACACTTTCTGCCCAATCGGTCCGTTTGTTTCCAGCGCCGTTGATCCCAGC
>JBDTBI010000024.1:0-8528 GCA_039924215.1 Acidobacteriaceae bacterium | reverse complement strand
TACGCACGTAGATTTGCAGGCGGGTGCCGTTCTGCTGCAGCACGGCGAAGCCGGCTTTCCCCTGGGCGCGGATAGCCATGATGCGACCGGCGACGGCGACGGCCACGCGATTCTGCTCCAGCACTTCGCTGGTCACGGCGTCGAATTCGGCGCGAATCGCCTCCAGACTATGGCTCGCCGCAAAGCTGTTGGGGTAGACGGGATGGCCAAGGGCCTCGATCTGCGTGAGTTTTTCCCGGCGAAGATCGAAGATGCTTTGTTCAAATTCCGATTCGGACACGCGGTTGTTCCTTTGTAGAAACGCTGGCTGGATTCATTTCAGTATAGATGTTGCGCGCTTGTCACAGGCGGCAGGAGCTCAACGGCATCTGAACCGGCACATAGGACTGCACTATCGAAGAGACGAAGCCTCGAAGTGGTATAGTCGCGGAAAAGCCTGCGCGGCATGGCCATCCTGAACGGTCGTTCGACATGCGTACCGATCTCTCCCCTGAGATGCGTAGAATTTTGCAGACCTAACTTGTGCATCAGGCGATTGGAGACGGCAATATGAGGCGATGGGCGAAAATCGTTGTGGCGGTCGTAGTGCTGGTGGTGGCGGCGCTTGCGGCCATTCCATTTTTTGTCAATGCGAATACGTTTCGCCCGCTGCTGGAGACGCAGTTATCGGCGGCATTGGGACGCCAGGTGAAACTGGGGAACCTGAAACTTTCAGTTTTCAGGGGAAGCCTGGTGGCGGATACCCTGAGTATTGCGGATGATCCCGCGTACAGCACCACGCCGTTTTTGTCCGCGCGGGAAGTGCGTATTGGCGTCAACATGCAGCCACTGATCCGCTCCCGACAAATCCAAATACGCAGTTTCGAAATCGAAGCACCGCAGATTCACCTGGTGCGAGGGGCAAACGGGCTGTGGAACTTTTCCAGCCTCAGCCACAACGAGGCGAGCTTTGCCAGCAATCCAGCCTACAGCGAGGCATTGGCGCATTCTTCCGTGGGTCTGATTGCCATTCGAGATGGGCGCGCGGTGGTCGAGAGCCTTCCGGCGCAAGGGCAGCCGCTTGTTTACGATCACCTTGACCTCACTGTGCGGCGGTTTTCCATGGAGCGGCAGTTTCCCTTCACGCTGGACGCAACGGTGCCCGGGGATGGCGTGATCGCAGTGAGCGGAAATGTGGGCCCGATCGATCCGCACAATGCCGCGCAAACGGCTATGAATGTTGCGATCCGCGTGCGGCATCTTGATCCGGTACAAGCTGGTTTTCTTGATGCGGACGTAGGTATCTCCGTGCTGGCGGATATCGATGCTGATGCAAAGTCGGACGGAAAGACGGTGAGCAGCACGGGAACTGCCCACCTACAACGCCTGCAACTGGTTCCAGCTGGCTCTCCTGCATCGCAGCCAATTGAGCTGGCATACGACATTTCACACAATTTGGAACAGAGCGCCGGACGTTTGCAACACGCGGCCCTTCATCTAGGTAAAGGAACGTTCGATCTGAGCGGCGATTACCGGCTGGCTGGGGGCAATCCGTGGGTGGACCTGAAGGTAAACGGCCAGAGCGTGCCCATCGACGAGCTACAGCCGCTGATGGCAGCGGCGGGTGTGAAGCTGCCGAACGGGTCGCAGCTGAAAGGCGGAACGCTGACGGTAGGACTGGAGATGACCGGCCCAGCGAAGGATCTGGTCGTTACAGGGCCGGTTGAGGTGGACAATACTCAGTTGACCGGCTTCGACCTGGGATCGAAGATTTCCGGGATTGCAGCGCTGGCCCGCGTCAAGACAGGAAATACGACACAGATCCAATCGCTGAAATTGAATCTGCGTGCCAGTAACGCCGGAATACAAGTGGATCAGATCGACTCCGTGCTGCCAGCCCTGGGCGAATCCACTGGAAGCGGTACGATCTCCCCAAAAGGGGTGCTGGCGTTTCGTCTGGTCGCCCATGTAGCAACCGCACACGGGATGGGGAAAGTGGGTGCGGGACTGCTGGCGAAGCTGAACAAATTTTCGAGTTCATCTCCGAATTCATCTTCGAGTTCACTCGCGGACAAGCAGTCTGCTGATGGTGTGCCGATTTTAGTGGGGGGAACAGCCAGCGATCCTGTTATCACCGCGGATGTGACGGGCCTATTGCACCGCAACGCTACCACCTTGCTGGACAAAGCAAAACAGAACTCTCCCAAGAGTCTGTTCAAGAGGCTATTCGGAAGGAAGGGACCCACGTCCGCTGAGAAGAGCCCTTCGCCAGCCGGTCCTCGCTAAGGAAATTTGCTGGAGACTGCGCGCAGCGGGAGATAACGCCAGAGCTTGCAGTTCTTATCCGCGTCTGGGAACATGGTAACGGACGCCGGAACATCCGATTCCAGGGAAAAACAGCAGCCGACAAGGTTAGAGAAAATTGAGAGGCATCCGCGTCGCGGGTGGAGTGAGAGAATCGTGCCGAAGCCTGATAATCCGCGAGATGGCCGCAAAACCGCATTGCGCGAGTTGATGCAGGCCGAGACCATGATGCAGATTGCGCTGATCCTGCCGCTTTCGACCGTGATTGGCTGGGCGCTGGGAGATTATCTGGACCACAAGCTGCATCAATCCTGGATTGCCATGGTTGGTCTGGCGATCGGCGTTGCCGCTGGATTCATCCAGATCATTCGGATGGCCAACCATGCCAATCGTAGCGATGACAACAAATGACGCCTGAGATCAGCACTCCCATTGCAAGTAAGGAAGCCGGTGGGCCGGGCCAACCCGGTGCTGCGCCCCCCCAACCGCCGATCCAATTTACGGAAGATGATATTCGCCGGACGCTTCGACGGTCGCTGGTGCTTGCGGGTGCAGTGGTTCTGGTGGCAACGCCGATTCTTTGGGCATGGCTGGGCTGGCGCAGCTGGCTGACTTTTGTGATTGGGGCCGCGATTTCCGCCACCGGCCTGGTGGAGTGGATGCAACTGCTTTCGGCCATGATGTCCCGCATGGAAGAGGGCCGAACGCCAGTTCCCATGGGCCGGGTCCTGATCCTATTTTTTCTGCGTTTGGCAGTTGCGGGCTTACTCTTATATGCTAGTTTAAACAGTTTGCACGGTTCAATTTATGCATTGCTGGCGGGCCTGGCGATATCCCTGCTTACGCTGTCGATCGAATCCATCCGCATGATGGTGCGGATCGGATGAAAGAACCAGGCCGGCGAACGTTTTAAGACGAACCAGACTTTAAAAAAGCGACTGAAAGAAAGTACGAACCATGCCGCTGCAAAATTTCCTTGCCCACCTGTTGAACCAATTGCTGGCGGGCCCCGTCACGACTCTGATGGATTGGATCGGCCATCCGCCGATCAACCCGACTGCGCCGATTGACGGCACGTTCACGATGGAGCTGGTGGCTTTCTTTATTCTGTTACTGTTTTTCATTCTTGTGCGATTGACGCTTCAGGTGGAAAAACCCAGCGTCACCCAGCAACTGGCGGAAATGACCCACGAGTTTGTCATCAATCAGACCGAGCCGATTATCGGCAAGAAGTACACGGTCTACCTGCCGTTTCTTGCCGCGCTTCTGTTGTTTGTTCTGGCCAATAATCTGGTAGGTCTGATACCGGATGTCGACACGCCGACATCGAGCCCGGTGGTACCGCTGGGCCTTGCGCTGCTGACGTTTGCGTATTATCACTGGCAGGGATTGAAGGAACACAAGTTCCGATACGTCAAGCAGTTTCTTGGGCCGCTGTGGTGGCTTGCGCCGCTGATGCTACCGATCGAGCTGGTGTCTCACCTGGCCCGCGTGCTGTCGCTGACCATTCGTCTGTTTGCCAACATGTTCGCCAGCGATCTGCTGATTTTGATCTTTTTTGCGCTGTTTCCCCTGGCGCTGCCGGTAGTCTTTATCTTGCTGCACCTGGGCGTTTCACTGATCCAGGCCTATGTTTTTATGCTGCTTGCGACCATCTATGTTGGAAGTGCGGTGGCGCACGAGCACAGGAATTGAAAGCTTTGCTGGAGACTGCTTCCGCTCCAGCAGCACCACCCCGGGAAGCGCGTGAGGACGTAGCACGGTGTCGCTCACCCTTCGCGGGAGATCTTAAGGAAGAATTGGAGCTGTAAACATGCGTACCATGCAAAACGTTTTCATGACGCTGTCGGTGTTGTGCTTTGCCGTTCCTGCGTTTGCACAAGCCAGTGGCGGCGATTCGTCCCATGCCAGCATGGTGGCGATTGCCGCGGGCCTCTCGATGGCGATTGCCTCCGGGCTCTGCGGTCTGGGCGAGGGCTATGCGGTGGGATCCTCCACCCTGGCGCTGGCGAGGAACCCAGGAGCGCGGCCGGCGATTTTCCTGTTCCTCGTACTCGGTCTTGCGTTTATCGAGTCGCTGGCGCTGTTCACCTTTGCCATCATCCTTTTCAAGGTAAAGTAAGCGAATGACGGGCTCAACACAAAAAGCCTCCCATCGGGAGGCCGTTTGTGGTTGCAGTTTCAAGGAGACGGAGAGGAACCTAGCCGCCGACGAGTACGGGCAATAAGCGACCCAAAATTTTGAATGCGCTGGACACAACCAGTACATCATTCTCCGAATGCACGCCCTTGTAGCCGTGAAACAAGTTACAGCGGACTTGATAAATTGCTGAAAGAGTATGGGGCCAATCTAGCGGGATATCTTCATAGCGATCAGAATGCAAGAAAGCGCAAGCTGGTTTGTGACGAGCGGGGTTGCGCGACTCTAGCCGGATGGTTTTGTACCGCTCGATCCGTTGCCGACGAGTTTCACTGTCGGGCGCAGAGAAAGCAGCGTTTTTTACATCGCTTGAACGAAAGATTGGCCACAGGCTTTGGAAATCCTGTGCAGCCTTCGATAGTTCTGTATTACCTTCACTATCTCCCAATCGATCTTTAAAGGCACGATCCAAATCTGCATCCAGCGTTAAAGCATCGAGATAGTCGCGGTCATGATCTTGGCCTGTGACGCACGATGCCCATCCGTTAAATGCTATCCACGCAAAAATGAATGGCTCGAATGAATCCTCATTGGAACATTCAATTTGCCTGGTTGCACGTTCAATCCAGCCCTCAATGAGTTTTCTGCCTTCGGCATGTAATTGCCCGAATCTACTGCGATCGACTCCCGCGACTCGCGGCATTCCATTCTCATCTAGCTTCCTATTTTCATTGATTAACAACTGCTCGATGCAAGGCATGAGCTCTCCCTTGGTATGCACATGTCTGAACTCAGTAGAAAGTTTAGCTATGGCTGTAGCGCGGCAACCGTTCCGGCAGGAGATGCTGCAGTCACCGCGCCGGTAAAGGATGTTGCACCTGCGCGAGCCAGTCGCAGCGTGCTGCCGGGGAAGATTCCCAATATGAACACAGCCAGAACCAGAATTGCCATTCCCAGTACGAACGCGGGCTTTGCGTGGACCGCATCCGGTTCGCGGCCGGGTTCTTCCGGTGCCATATACATCTGCCCCAGGACGCGCAGATAGTAGAAGGCCGAAATGCCGCTGTTCAGCAGGCCGATGACTGCGAGCCATACATAGCCGGAATGGAGCGCTCCGGTGAAGACATAGAACTTGCCGAAGAAGCCTGCCGTGAAGGGAATGCCAATCAGCGAAAGGAGAAAGACGGCGAGTGCGGCCGCGGCGACGGGATGACGACGCGCGACTCCGGCGTAATCGCTGACGTTGGTGCGTGCTTCGTTGTAGCCGGAGAGGTAGCTGATGACGCCGAACGCCCCGGCATTCATGGCGGCGTAGGCCGCGATATAGAAGCAGACGGAAGCGATCCCCATGGATGCAACCGCCGTAAATGCGACCAGGATATATCCCGCGTGCGCGATGGAAGAATAGGCCAGCATCCGCTTGACGTTACGTTGGGTCAACGCGCTGATATTGCCGATCGTCATCGAGAGCACGGCCAGAATCCAGAGCAACGGTACCCAGACATGGGCTACGCTGCCGAAGGCCCCGTAGGTAATGCGCAGCAGCACTGCGAAGGCGGCGGCTTTGGGCGCGGTGGACATCAGCGCGACGACCGGGGCGGGCGCACCCTGATATACATCGGGTGTCCATATGTGGAAGGGAGCCAGAGAAACTTTGAAGCCCAGACCGATCAGCATCATGCCCAAGGCAACTGTCAGGAGCAGAGGGGAGGCTCCGGCGGTTACTGCCCTGGCAATGTCGTAGATGTTGGTGGAACCGGTTGCGCCGAAGCATAGCGCGATGCCATACAGAAAAAATGCCGTTGCAAAAGAGCCGAGCAGAAAATACTTGATGGAAGCCTCGGAACTGGTCGCACTCTTTTTGCGATAGCCGACAAGGATGTAGGTTGAGATGGAAGAAATTTCCAGGCTGATGAAGACCATCAGCAGTTCCACCGAGCTGGTCATCAGCATCATGCCGGTCGCGCCAAACAGGATGAGCGCGTAGAACTCGCCGACGTAGCTGGTGTGTCCCTCGAAATAATCGAGCGAGATGAGCAGGGTGACCAGAACGACGCCGAGTATGACCAGATGGAAGAAGACGCTGAATGCGTCCGAGCGCACGGTGCCGAAAAACGCCGTTCCGGCGGGAAGCTGCAACTGATACAGGCTGGCGGCCAATGCCGCAAGCGTGCCGAGAATGGCCAGGATGCCCAGCGGCTTGCGGCTGCTTTGGGGTTTCAAAACCGGCTCAATGAGCATGACCAGGACGCCGGTCAGGACCATCACGATTTCCGGTAGAATCCGCAGCGCGGGAGAAACGTGGATCATCGAATTTGTCATCGCATCGTTCATAGAGATAGTCGTTCGGAGAGATTCATCGAGTTCATCGGGTCGAGGCCATCCTCACGTGGATCCCATCGGCATGGATCCCGTCGATCCCATCGGCCGCATTGATCGCGATCGATGTGTGTGTCGAAGATATCTGCGGGATCATGCCGGGCACGGAAAGGTTGATGGCGCGCATCCAGAAGATGGAAGCCACTCCCATGGCGATCATCAGGGCAATCGTCGGCCACACGGCCGCACGCTCACGCCAGTTCACATCCGCCGGAGCCAGCGCTGCCACACCGGCCGAAGGCTTGCCATAGAACACGCGCTGCACCATCCAGAGCATGTAGGAGGCAGAGAGAATCACCCCGAGCGTAGCAGTGGCGGTGATGCGGGGATGGGTCTGGAAGCTGCCGCTCAGGATCAGGAATTCTCCGACAAAAACATTCAGCGACGGCAACCCGATCAAAGCCAGCGATGTCAGAACAAACAGTGTTGCCATTCGAGGCAACTTCGCGGCGATGCCCCCGAGCTGGCCCATATCGTACGTGCCATAGCGTTCATACAAGATGCCCAGCAGCATAAAGAACGCGCCGGCGGCGATGCTTTCGTTCAGAATTTGATATATCGCACCGCCCATGCTGGCGGCGGTAAAGGCGTAGATTCCCAGCACAATAAAGCTGACGGCACTGAGCGTGGCGTAGGAGGCGAGATATTTCAGATCGGACTGCACGAGTGCCATCAGCGCTCCATAGAGGACGCCGATTGCGGCGAGTGCCACCATCAGCGGCGCAATATGGGCGGCCTGAGCCGGGAACAGCTCGACATGCCAACGGAGTAGGGAATAGAGGCCAAGCTTGCCGGCCAGAATCATCATGATGGCCGTTGGAGCTTCGCTGATGCCGTCGCGCAGCCATCCGTGCAGCGGAAACACCGGCACTTTGACGGCGAAGGCCAGCAGAAAGGCAAGCGAAGTCAGCCACAGGCCGGTGGCATGCGTGCCGCTGCCCCCGCTGTGGAGTTGCTGCTGCAGTTGGACCAGATCGAAGGTACCGGTCTGAGAGTAGAGCCACAGCATCCCGACCAGCAACAGGCCGGACGGGATAAACGCATAGAGGAAGAATTTGATAGCAGCGCGGCGACCGTTCGTCCGGCCGTACATGCCGATCAGCAGCGCGATGGGAACAATCGACAGTTCCCAGAATGCGTAGTAGAGGATCAGATCCAGTGCGATGAAGATGCCGTACATCGCCGTTTGCTGCAGCAAAAACAATGCGTAGAATTCGTTCGTGCGGTCTTTGATTGCGCGCCAGGAAATGAGTACGCCGAGCGGAGCCAGAAACGACACCAGCACCACCAGCCACATGGAAAGCCCGTCCACGCCAACGTGGTACCGAATGGCCGGATTGCTGACCCAGGGCAGGTTCAGTTCAAACTGGAAGCCGCCGTGCTGCTGGTAATTGAAGTGCGCGGGCAGGTGCAGCGCCAGCACAAAGAGAAACAGCGTCAGCAGCAGGGAAAAAATCTGCGGGGCGCGTCCGCGCCTGGGCAGCAACAGCACCACCACCGCGCCGAGCACGGGCAGAAAGGTGAGCCACGTAAGAATGCTTGCGTTCAACACAGAGTCTTCCTTCTAGTACACACGCGCTAAAAATCCTAAAAAGATCAGTAATGCAGCCGCACCCGCCGCCAGCCAGCCGGCATAGGAACGGATATTTCCCGATTGCATGCGGCGAATCCCGGAGCTTGCACCTCGGCCGATTCTCGTCCATGCGTTGTTGGTGCCGTCGATGAT
>JBDTBI010000023.1:0-5348 GCA_039924215.1 Acidobacteriaceae bacterium | reverse complement strand
AGCCGGCTGGAGCGACGTCAGCGTGAACTTCGCCGTTCGCTTGCAGAAGCGGAGCTGCGCGGCGATGCGTTGACGGTACAGGAGTTAATGACAGAAAAAATGGCGCTGGACAGGGTTCTCAGGGAGGGCTGAAAGAGATGCCCTTCGAGGATTTTTCAAGACGGTTGACGCGAATTTACCAGCTTTGTTGCCGAGTCAGAGGGGTTTGACCACAGCTCCCATGGATGCATAGACTGAAATTGGTTTCTGTGGAGAATCTCCGCAGAAAGTATTCACAGAAAGTGTCCATGTTGTATACACGCGCAGTACGCTTCTCTTTGCCGATATTAGGGCTTTCCATTGGCTTGTTGGCATTCGTGGGCAACCTGTGGGCCCAGACATCCTCGGGCAGGACTTCCTCGTCCGTTCAGGCTACGACGTCGAGTTCGTCGTCCAGTTCATCCCAGTCTCCAACAGACCAGGCGCCCGCGTCTTCCTCATCCTCATCGCAAGCCGGTGATACTTCTGCTGTCCCGTATTCCAGCCCTGGGTATGCACAAGCAGCTCCGGCTGCCGTCAATCCGACCGATCCGTCCACGTCGCTGGAGAACAGCGAGTCGCTCTTTGACGTGATGGCTGCGCTGAATACGTGCGGCTATAACGAAGGACTGGCGGTTTCCGATCCGGTGCGCCAGAAGGTGCGCGATGACATTGATGAGGTGCTTGAGAAATCAGCGGCCGCTCGCGCCAGCAGAGATAAACTCTGTGCATTTATTCATTCGCATACGATGAACAGCGTGAGTCAAAACCTGGCGTCGTATATCTCACTAGCATTGTTTCTAACTCCACCGCCGGAGCTGACAACGAACGTTGCCGCCTCCGCTCTGCCTCCTGATGCAGGACCTCTGGTTGGTCTGCTTCCTCTCCTGAGAGATTTTTCTCAAACGGTCAACCTGCATCTGATCTGGGCATTGCATCATCCCGAATACGAAGCCAACCTGGCAAAGGCCCACGCGGCGGTTGCAAAGATGCTGGTGTTGATGGATCTGTATTTGAAGGAACCTCCTCCAGAATCCGGCAATCACCGGTTTTTAGTGCTGCTTGAGCCGTTGATTGCGCCCGGCGAGGCAAATGCGCGGGTCTACGGCGGAGATTATATCGTGGTGGCATCGCCGGTGAATGGCAAGATAGATCTGAAGCCGGTGAAACATACCTACCTGCGCTTTGTGCTGGAACCGCTGATTTATGCCCGCACTCCCGCCATCAACAAGCTGAGGCCAATTCTGGACTTGGTGCAGTCTTCTCCGCTGCCGTTTATGTACAAAAGCGACGTTCTTACCCTCGTGACGGAATGCATGATCCGAGCCATCGAAGCCCACACGATGGACACCGGTGTTCCTGTCTACAAGATTCCAACGCATATCAGACGGAACCAACTGGCTGCTGTCGGCAAGGCGGAGGATGAGTATGAGCGTCAGGATGCTGCGGTACGACGCAAAGTGGTTCAAAGCGATATGGTCCAGGGTTTCATCCTGACCCAGTATTTTTACGATCAGCTGCAGGGTTTTGCCCAGAACGCAACGACACTGCAGGAGAAGGTTGGAATCATGGTCTATGGGATGAACCCAAGCTTTGAAAAGCGTCGCGTGCAGAATATTGTTTTTGCCTCCCATACGGATCAAAATGTCACCGAGCCTCCGGCCCCACAAGTACTGCAACTCGATGAAGCAGAAAGAAAGCTGGCAGCAGGAGACACAACGGGGGCCGCACAGATGGCGCAACAGGCGCTGGTGGAGCACACCGACGATCCCGGACGCGCGCAATTTATTCTGGCACGGGCAGATATTATGAGCGGGAAGATGGATGCTGCAGTGCAGGAGTTTAACAAAGCAGCGCGAACCTCCCACGACCTAAGGACAATCGCCTGGTCGCATATCTTTCTGGGCCGTTTGGACGATCTGCAGGGAGATCGAAACGCGGCGGTTAGCGAGTATACCGCTGCGATGAAGTCGCGTGATGGCAAACCGGATACGAAGGAAGCGGCCGAAGCAGGGTTGAAGGCGCCGTTTGCTCCTCCTCATGCTGCTCAGCAGAGTTCCGGACAAGATGATAGCTCGAACAGCGATTTGCCAAGCACCCATTCACATTAAACTGGTCTAGGAGGAGGCGAAACGGAATTGTCCAATCACCGATCCGCCTCCCCGACTCCGCACTCCGTGCAGGATACTGCACACTATCTAACAGACGGAAAAGACTTGCGTGTTTTCGACCCGATGCGTGCGACGTTCCTGGAACGGCTGCAGCAGGCGCTTGGTTATCATTTTCACCAGCCAGCAATCCTCGATCTAGCGCTGACTCACAGCTCCGTTGCCTATGAAAAGCAGGCGGAGCACCACCCGTCAAACGACAACGAGCAGCTCGAATTTCTTGGTGATGCTGTGCTTGGCCTGGTGGTGACGGAGCGATTGTTTCGTGCGTATCCGGAGTTTAGTGAGGGCGCGTGGACGCGCCTGCGGGCGCAATTTGTGAGCCGGAAACACCTGACGAGCGTGGCTCAGACGGTCCATCTGGGGGATTTTTTGCGGCTCGGCAAAGGAGAGGAAAAGAGTGGCGGCCGAAAAAAGGACGCAATCCTGGCCAACGCCGTGGAAGCGGTGATCGCGGCTGTATACCTGGATGGAGGTCTCCCGCCGACTGTTCGGCTGGTGCGAACCTGGTTACTGGATCAGACGCTGGAAGCTGTGGTAGCTGCTGCCCGAGTCGGAGAAGTCGGCGATTATAAGTCCATGCTGCAGGAATATTTTCAGGCACATGGATTAGGACAGCCAAGCTATCAGGTCACCTCGGAAACCGGCCCCGACCATAGAAAAAACTTTGTGGTTGCAGTCGCGCTTCCGGGAGGTAGCGAAGCGCAAGACACAAAACAGATTCTCGCTTCCGCAACCGGAATGCGAAAGAAACATGCGGAACAAGAAGCAGCACGGGTGGCGCTACTGCGCCTGCGCGAGGACAGGTCGACGTCAGTACC
This sequence comes from Acidobacteriaceae bacterium, assembly GCA_039924215.1. Lineage (GTDB taxonomy): Bacteria > Acidobacteriota > Terriglobia > Terriglobales > Acidobacteriaceae > JAKAAZ01. The sequence goes on along the minus strand of JBDTBI010000023.1, from coordinate 2,341 downwards.
GCCGCTGACGGGGTATCAGGAACCGCCGCCCCAGGAACAATGAGCCCCAGGAACAATGAAATGACCGGTGAACCTGGACGATTCGTCGACACATCTTCTTTTGCGGAGGCGGGGTCTGTCGCAATCGACTCCAAAGGAGGCGCGGCAGCCGGTTTGCCGCAGCCAACGCCGGATGTACCTGCGCCTGTAAGAACGTTGCATCATCACGAAGTCCTTGTCCTGATGCAGGCAACCCTTACCTTTCTTGTGGGTGCGCTTTTTGTTTTGACATTTATCGCTCAGCCCTATCGCATTCCCTCCGGATCGATGGAAGATACATTGCTAATTGGCGATTTCCTGCTAGTGAACAAGGTCATTTTTGCGGATCCAGGCCCGTGGAAGTACTTGCTGGGCTATGAGGCCGTCCAACACGATGACATCGTCGTGTTCCACTATCCGGTCGATGCCTCCCTCTACCTGGTCAAGCGTGTCATTGGGGTGCCGGGAGATGAATTGCATTTGCACCACGGGCTCGTATACACGGATGGGCGCTTACAAAAGGAACCATACGCGGTCTACATTCCCAGCTATGCCAACGCATTTCGCGATGAATTTCCCACCTCTACGTACACAGATCCCAATGTCAGAAGTCGATGGTGGACGCAGATGCAGCGAGAGGTCCATGATGGCCAACTGGAGATTCCGGCGGGGAAATATTTTGTCCTGGGCGATAATAGAAATGACAGTCTGGATAGTCGCTATTGGGGGCTGGTTCCGCGCCGGAACATTGTGGGGGAGCCATTCCTGGTCTATTTTTCGGTAGTCACCGCAAGCAGGTCAGAAATCACCGGGTTAACCGGTGATAGGCTGGCCCACGACCACAGTTGGTGGAACGGTTTGGCCGGGGCAGCCCGCTGGAGCCGTGTTTTCCATGTGGTTCGTTAGCAACTCATAACGGAGAAGACTTTGGCCGGTCAGCAACTCGCGCAAGACCCTTCCAACACGCAGCAGGCAGAGACCCCATTTGAGTTTTTTGCTTCCATCTGTACCGTCCTGGTGGTGGGGCTATTTATCATCACTTTTATTTTTCAGAATTTTGAAATTCCATCTTCGTCGATGGAACAAACCCTGCTGATTGGCGACCATGTGCTGGTCGATCGAATGACGTTTGCGCCGCCGACAAGCTGGGCGCCCTTCATCTATTACCGAAATATCCGTCGTGGCGACATCATCGTTTTCTACAAGCCCAGGGAGCCGAAGCTTTTTCTGGTCAAGCGTGTGATTGGAATTCCGGGCGATCATATTCACCTGGAACATGGCGTGGTTTATCTGAACGGGAAGCCGCAGAACATGCCGTACGCAACGTTGCCTTCCGACGACGGCAATCCGAACGACGAATATTATCCCTATCGAGATGATTTCCCCGCAGTTCAGCCACCGCCGGATTCCGACGTAACGGCTACCTGGGCGGTCAACCTGCCCACACATATTCAGAATGGCGACCTGGTTGTACCTGCGGGCGATTATTTCGCGATGGGCGACAATCGCATGGTATCGGCCGACAGCCGCTACTGGGGATTTGTTCATCGGCAGGACATCATCGGCCGGCCATTGTTTAACTATTGGTCCTTCGTGACGCCGGACGATCAGATCGACAAGACCTCTGTTTCCGACCATGTCGCATGGACGGTGCACATTGTGACTCATTTCTTCACTCAAACACGGTGGCGCCGAATGTTCCATCGCATCGAGTAGTCTGCTCAATATGCAGATGGAAAACCAAGATACGCCGAAAAGAAAAGCAGGGCATGCGCGAACGCTTGTCCTGGGCGTAATTGTGTTGTTGGCACTCATAATCTTCGTCCCGCCCTATATCAACGTCAGTAGTTTGCGGCGCAGCATTGTGCAGTCGATTAGCGCAGGCCTGGGCCGGCCCGTGTACGCCAGCGCGGTTGAACTCCAATTGTTCCCCCGGCCGGCTTTTGTGTTGCATCATCTGACGGTTGCTGCTGAACCGTCGTTCGGAGTTGAGCCGGTGATCACGGCGGAAACCGTAATCGCCAATCTGCGGGCGAGCACGCTATGGCATCGCCGCGTGGAAATCGCCAGCCTGCATTTTGATGCGCCGAGTGTGAACCTTGTACGCAATGATCGGGGAGAGTGGAATTTTGCCTCCCTGATACGCAATTCACCTATATTGCGACTTGCGGGCGCATCTTCCTCCGCGCGCGCCCTTCCGTTTCCCTACGTGGAGGCCACCGAGGCGCGGATCAATTTCAAGCTGGGGCCGGAGAAGCTACCATTCTCACTGGAATCGGCCGAACTTGCATTCTGGAAGGAATCGGGCAACAAATGGCATGTT
>JBDTBI010000022.1:0-5774 GCA_039924215.1 Acidobacteriaceae bacterium | reverse complement strand
TGGATGCCGTAGAGTTCCTGCGCTCCGCCGAGAGCCAGCCGGAACCCCGTCATGACCTCATCGAAAATGAGCACAGTACCTTCCCGCGCCGTAATGGTTCGCAGGGCTTCCAAATATCTCGGGTTCGGCGGAATACATCCGGCGTTGCCCACTACCGGCTCGACAATAATGCAGGCGATCTGCCCTTTGTAGCGTGCGAAGGCTTCCTCCACCGCAGCCACATTGTTGTACGGCAGCGCCAGGGTATGTTGGATCGTTTCCTCCGGCACGCCCGCAGAGCCGGGAATCCCCAGGGTGGCGATTCCGGAGCCGGCTTTGACCAGCAATGCATCCGAATGGCCGTGATAGCAGCCCTCAAATTTCACGAACATTTTGCGGCCCGTGAAGGCTCGCGCCAGCCGAATGGCCGACATGGTAGCTTCCGTGCCGGAGCTGACAAAGCGCAGCATCTCGACGGTTGGAAAGGCCTGACGCACCAGCTCGGCGAGCTCGGCTTCCGTTGGAGTGGAGGCACCGAAACTCACTCCCCGGGTGGCTGCCTCCTGCACGGCACGCACCACCTGCGGAGCGGCGTGACCCAGAATCATTGGCCCCCAGGAACCGAAGAAATCCAGGTAACGGTTGCCGTCCGCATCCCACAGATACGCACCTTCGGCACGCACCACGAACGGCGGATCTCCGCCGACGGAGCGAAAGGCGCGCACCGGGGAATCGACACCTCCCGGCAAACAATTTTCAGCCCGCTGCTGAAACTGGCGGGAACGCTGCATAGGGCGCGAAGATTGGGTCATCCATATCCAGTATAGAAGCGGCCTCATCGGGTCTTATCGGCGCGATTACCCTTCGCATGGAGGGCAGCCTCGGCACCACCCGCCCGCGATGCTACACTGAGGCTTCCCGGTAAGCATCGCTGTTCTGCGGCCCCACCCTGTGGATCACCTGATTTTTGAGGAGCATTTGGGTTCAAGAGTCTCGCAGCTTCGCCTGCCGGCATTTTGCTTTTTTTGGAACGCGCCTGTGCCCAGTAAACCTTCATCCAAGCCTAAGCCTCCCGTGACGTACGCCGATGCAGGCGTGGACATCTCCAGCGGCGACCGCACCAAACAGCGCATTAAATACCTTGCCCAGCGGACATTCAATAAACAGGTGTTGAGTGAAATTGGCGGCTTCGGTGGCCTGTTCAAGCTGGATACCGCGCGCTATAAAAATCCCGTGTTGGTTTCCAGCGCCGACGGTGTCGGGACCAAGCTGAAAATTGCGTTCCAGATGAATATGCACCACACCGTTGGCGCAGATCTGGTCAACCACTGCGTAAATGACATTGCCGTGCAGGCAGCTACGCCCCTGTTTTTTATGGATTATCTGGCGACCGGCACATTGGACGGCGATGTAATGGAAAAGGTAATATCCGGTCTTGCGGATGCCTGCCACGCCAATGGCTGCTCCCTGATCGGCGGAGAAACCGCGCAGATGCCGGGGTTCTATCAAGACGGGGAATATGATCTTGCCGGCTTCATCGTCGGCGTCGTGGAACGCGAGAAAATCATTACCGGAGCCGGCATACGTCCTGGAGATTTGCTGATCGGGCTGCTGTCCACGGGTTTGCATACGAACGGCTATTCACTCGCCCGCAAGCTGTTTTTTCAGATCGCGAAATACACTCCGGATCAATACATTAACGAGTTGCATGACAAAGCCGGCGTGGCCCTGATGAAAACGCATCGCAGCTATCTCAGCATCATCCGCAAGCTGACGGCTGCCGACCTGGTTGCGGGCATGGCCCACATTACCGGCGGTGGCATCACGGAAAACCTGCCCCGCATCCTGCCGAAGAATGTTTCCGCGGCGATTGAATTGGGGTCTTGGCCGGTGCTTCCGATCTTCGACCACCTGCAAATGTTAGGGGACGTGGAGCAGGAAGAAATGCTGCGGACCTTCAACATGGGCATCGGGCTGATCTGCGTGATTCCCGTAGAAAAATACAAGCGAGCAAAAACACTGTTGGACCGCGCCAACGAGCCGCACGCTGTGATCGGAAAAATCATCAAAGGCGACCGTCGCGTGTTGTACAACTAGAATTTCCTCATGACACGTCTTGGCATTCTTCTCTCCGGCCGTGGTTCCAATTTTTTGGCGATTGCGGATGCAATTGACCGCGGCATAATCGCCAACGCGGAGATTTCCATTGTCATTTCCAATCGCAAGGATGCCGCTGGGATTGCGGCGGCTCAGGCGCGCGGCCTGTCCACTCAGGTGATTGAGGCGCGCGGACGCAAGCGCGTCGAACAGGATGCCGAAACCATCGCGTGCCTGCAGGAACACGGCGTGCAACTGGTCTGCCTTGCCGGGTATATGCGCTTGCTGTCAGCGGAATTTGTTGCTGCCTTTCCCAACGCGATTTTGAATATTCACCCCTCTCTGCTGCCCGCATTCCCGGGCCTCGATGCACAGTGCCAGGCACTGCAGTATGGGGTTGGCATCAGCGGCTGCACCGTGCATTTTGTGGATGAACAACTGGACCACGGGGTTATCGTGGTACAGCGCGCGGTTCCAGTGCTGGAGGGCGATGATGAAACAATGTTATCGGCGCGCATTCTGGAACAGGAACATCTGGCCTATCCGGAAGCGATCGCCCGTGTGGTGAGTGGAAAATACAGAATTGCGGGCCGCAAATATGTTGCCTGCGCACTGCAGGACGAACCTGAAGCTAAGGAAACCAAGTGATTCAATTCATAAAAGCGCACGCCTGCGGGAATGATTTCCTGATCGTCGATGAACCTCTCGATGAGAGCCGGTATGCGGACGTGGCCCGGACCCTCTGCGCTCGCAATACCGGCATCGGCGCGGATGGGGTGGAATACCTGACCCTGGCGAACAACGGCGCGTACGCGATTCGACTCTTCAACGCCGATGGGTCAGAAGCGGAAATTTCCGGCAATGGCACGCGCTGTGTGGCCGCCTATCTGGCACAGGAAGACGCGGAGACCGATGAATTTTCCATCCGCACGCATGCCGGGGTGCGACGCTGCCGCATTCTGGAGCGCAGGGCTCCGCAATATCTAATCTCTACCGAGATGGGGGTTCCATCGGTTAGGGCGGCTACGATCACGCTGAAGGATGGAACCGAAGTTGCCGGGGTAAATGTGTCGATTGGCAATCCGCATTTCGTCATTTTTGTCGACACACAGAACTTCGACTGCTTTGGGCGCTCCTGGCAGGAGATTGGCGCGGAGATTTGCGTCCACCCAAATTTCCCTAAAGGAACCAACACCGAATTTGTGCGTGTCGTGGATACAAATCGAATTGAATTCCGCATCTTCGAACGCGGCGTGGGACCAACCTTGTCCTCCGGGACTGGCACGTCGGCATCGGCCGCTGCCAGTATGGAGACGAAGGGTCTTGCGCGACGGCTGGTTGTCACTTCCGAAGGCGGCGAACAAACAGTAGAGTGGAAGCGGAAAGATTCCGAACTGCTTCTAACAGGGCCTGCGGAAATCATCGCACAAGGGGAATGCTTCCTGGTATGACCACGCGACCGAAAACGTCTAGTGCCGCCTTGAAGACTCCGGTTCTTCCGACCGCATTGAGCCAGGGAGATGCGGTTCGGCTTGTCTCCCCAGCGAGCTGGTTCAATCCTGACAAAGCGCAAGTTGGGATGGACGCACTGCGTGCTATAGGGTTGCAACCGAAAATGGCCGCCAATGCGCTGGCCAGGCATGGACAATATTCCGCTGGAACAACAGCACAACGATTGGAAGATTTGCACGCCGCTTTTGCAGACCCTTCTGTGAAGGCCGTTATCTGTAACCGTGGTGGTTACGGATCGGCGGAACTGCTGAGCGGACTCGATCTCGATCTGATTCGACACAATCCGAAAATCGTGGTGGGTTGCAGCGACATTACCAGCCTGCTGACCTGGCTGCACGATGCCACCGGGCTTGTGGTATTTCATGGCCCCATGGCTACCGGAGATTTTGCGCGGGAAAACGGCGTAGACGCTGCAAGTTGGCAGGCGGCGCTTTCGCAGCATCACCCATGGCAACTTGGACCCGAAGCGGAAATGCGGGTGCTAAAAGCGGGCCATGCACAAGGAAAATTCTATGGCGGATGCCTTTCCATGCTGGTCGCTTCTCTGGGCACGCCGTACGAAATCCAGACAAGAGACACCGTTCTGTTTCTCGAGGATGTCGGGGTGAAGCCGTATCAAATCGACCGCATGCTGCTGCAATTGCGACAGGCAGGCAAGCTGGACCAAGTGCGCGGCATCGTCTTTGGCCCCATGCTGGATTGCGTGCAGCCGGGCACGCCTGCAGATCTTCTGGATTCGGTGCTGTTGCGTGTTTTGGAAGATTTTCCAGGCCCGGTGGCCATCGGCCTGCGCTCCGGCCACGTTCGCGAGCGCAATCTGACAGTACCCATTGGCGTCGCCTGCGAATTGGATCTGACGGAGGAGCCCCTACTGCGATTTCAAGCATCGGTCAAACAAAACAAGGGACGACGAGGAACGAAATGAAACAGAACGCCACAAAAAGCGCAGAGACCCCGGCACGGCATGTGCACCTGATTGGGATTTGCGGTAGCGCCATGGCAGCGCTGGCCGGGATGTTGCAGTTACGCGGATGGCGCGTGACGGGCTCGGATAAGGCCGCCTATCCTCCCATGTCCGACCTGTTGCACCAGCTTCATATTCCAATCGCGCAGCCATTCTCTGAAGCGAACCTGGAGCCGCGCCCCGATCTCGTCATCGTCGGCAACGCGATTTCGCGCGGCAATCCCGAGTTGGAGCTTGTGCTGGACCAGAGAATTCCCTTCCGCTCGCTGGCGCAGGTGATCCACGAGGAATTCCTTGTCGGGCGCGAATCCCTGGTGATTGCGGGCACGCACGGCAAGACGACCACAACGAGCATGCTGGCATGGATGTATGAAACAGCCGGTGTGACAAATGCGGCCTTTACCCCATCTTTTCTAATCGGCGGAATCGCGGAAAATTTTGGTTCCAGCTTTGCGCTGCGACCAACACGACCATTCATTCTGGAAGGCGACGAGTATGACACGGCCTTCTTCGATAAAGGGCCAAAATTCCTCCACTATTTTCCGGATGCCCTGATCCTGACCCATGTCGAATTCGACCATGCGGATATCTACGCCGACCTGGACTCGGTGAAGACCGCCTTCAAACGCCTGGTCAATCTTGTTCCTCGGCGCGGACGGATTGTTGCTTTCGACGGATCGAGCAATGTGACAGAATGCGTCGCCCGCAGCTTTTGCGCGGTGGAACGCTATGGTTTTGCGAAGGATTCACACTGGCGCATTGCCGATCTCTCCATTGACGGCGATGACAGCCGCTGGCGCATCGAGCAAAACGGCCAGCTATGGATTGAAGTCGCCATGCCCATGATTGGCGAGCATAACGTGCTGAACGCAACGGCTGCCGCCGCACTTGCCGCGGGTCAGGGCGTTGCGGTTGGGGACATCCAAAAGGCGCTGAAGTCATTTCACAGCGTCAAGCGACGCCTGGAGATGATTGCAGACATCCACGGCGTCACGGTCATCGATGACTTCGCGCATCATCCCACGGCAATTCGGGAGACCCTGCGCGCCCTGCGCCTGCGATATCCAGAATCGCGCCTATGGGCTGTGGTAGAACCGCGTTCCAACACGCTACGCCGCAATGTTTTCGAGCAGGAGCTTGTGGAAAGCCTTTCGCTGGCGGATGAAGTGATTCTCGCCGATGTGTATCAGGCGGCCAACATTCCGGCTGGACAGATACTGCA
>JBDTBI010000021.1:0-5022 GCA_039924215.1 Acidobacteriaceae bacterium | reverse complement strand
CATTACCGAGGCCCTGCGGCTGCTGCTCAGCGAACACGGCTACCACTTGCTTCTCGTAACTTCGGAGGAAGGCAGGCTGCTCGGGATTCTGACGAAGACGGATATTCTTTCAGCGTTAGATCTGCGCGTTGGCAAAGCGGTCAGGCAGGCGGGCGCGGCAACCAGCGAGCCAGACGTGGCAGTCAAAGATCCTGTCGATGAGGTCGCCATTACATAGTTGCGGCAACAGGTTGTGAAATCGGCATAGAGTCGATGAGTAGAATACCGTTGTAGCTCGATGGATGGAGGTCTTCGATGGCGGACTTACCGCACTCCGACACCACAGCGCAGGTCGATGCCAAGCTGCCCAAGAAAGGGCAATTCGGCATCGCGCTGGAACCGGAAATCATCAAGATGTCGGGCTATGGGCTGCTGATGGGGTTAATCGGCGGCCTGGTCGCACAAGGTCTGCTCGAACTCATCTACCTCTTCACGAACGTATTTTTTTACGGCAAATTCTCGTTTGCAATTACGTCTCCCGTCGATAATCATCTCGGCTTGTGGGTCATTCTGATTCCAGCCCTTGGCGGCCTCGCGGTTGGCATCATGGTCCATTACTGGGAGCCAACCCTCAAGGGCCACGGCATTCCAGAAGCCATGGAGGCCGTGCTGTTCGGTCAAAGCCGCATGCGGCTCCGCGTGGCCATCCTCAAGCCGCTGGCCACCGCCTTCGCTATCGGCACCGGTGGCCCGTTCGGTGCGGAAGGCCCCATCATCCAGACCGGCGCTGCTGTCGGATCGCTGCTCGCCCAATTTACCGGGCTGACGCCGTATAACCGCCGTGTCCTGCTTGCCGCCGGGGCCGCCGCCGGCATGGCTGCCACATTTACCGCCCCGCTCGCGGGAGTCCTCGTAGCGATTGAACTGCTGCTTTTTGAATTCCGTGCCCGTTCCTTTATTCCCGTGGCCCTCGCATCCGCCGTGGCAACCGCCGTCAGGATTCACTTTGTTGGATGGGCGCCGCTGTTCCCCACGCCCGCATTCAAGCTTGTCAACATGAATGAGCTCTGGCTGTTCGGTTTGCTGGGCATCCTGATGGGCATGGTTGGTATTGCCATGATCCGGACGCTGTTCTGGCTGGAGGATTTTTTCGATCACCTTCCCATCCGCCGTCCGCTCATGTGGGCGCCGGCCATCGGTGCGCTCATTCTCGGCGTCATCGGATATTTTTATCCCCAGGTTTTCGGCACCGGATATGGCACCATTCGCGACATGCTGAATGACCGCCTCACGGTAGGCAAGCTCCTCGGCATCTCTGTGGCCAAATTCTGGGCGCTGGTCATCTCTCTCGGTTCCGGCACCACCGGCGGTGTGTTCGCGCCATCTCTGATCGTGGGCGGCGGCTTCGGTGCTGTCTATGCCATAATCTGGCACCATTTCTTCCCGCACTTTGTCAGCGATCCTGCCTTCTATTCGCTGGTTGCCATGGGGGCGGTTTTTGCCGGCATTGCCCGCGCACCTTTCACCAGCATCGTGTTCCTGTTTGAGCTGAGCCACAATCCGAATGCCTTGCTGCCGCTTATCGTCTGCGTCATGGTGTCCGACGGTTTCGTCCGCCTCTTCAGTCGGGACTCCATCATGACTGGGAAGCTGGTCAAGCGCGGCCTGATCGTGTCGCAGGACTATTCCGTGCCGGTGTTGATGCGGGCGCGCATTGATCAAGTCATGCGAAAAAAATTCAGCGTCATTCCTGCCGATGCCGAATTACGCACAATTCTCAAGGAGTTTTCCCCGGAAAGCATGGAGCTGCTTCCTGTCGTCGAAGAGAATGGCTCCCTGGTCGGGATTGTCGAAGCACATGATCTGTTGCGAACCGAGCCGACCGACCATAACTTCAAAATGCGGGAACTGGCGCGTCAGGATTACGTGATCGCTTATCCCGGCGAACTCATCGATCGCGTCAGCCGCGACATGCTGCTGCAGAACGTGGAGAACATCGTCATCGTCGAGCCCAACGGCGTCACCAAACCCATCGGCATCGCCCGCGCCAACGATATCCTGCAACTCAGGCGCTGGCTGGTGGCCGAGGAAAGCCGCGATCTGCCCGGAGGGATGGAAGGCAAACTGAAGGGAAGCTGAGCTGTCCCGCTGTTTCCGGCCGCGAATGAAAACAGAAATAGATGACGCAGGCCTCGCTTCCCGGTTACCATGATGCATTCTCATCCGGATGTTCCATTGAGGTCGCATGCCCTATCAAACGCTTGATATAGCCGACACGGAAGATATCGTCACCATCACCTTCAATCGCTCCGACCGCCGCAATGCCCTCACTCCGGAGATGATTGAAGAACTCATCTCAACCCTCGACAGCTTGTCGGAGCGCACCTCCACCGTACTCATCCTCACCGGACGAGGACCGGCCTTTTGCGCCGGCCTTGATCTGGAACATCTCCAGAGCCTGATCGGCAAAACGCGCTCGGAGCATCATTCCGACGCATCCCGCGTGGCACACCTGCTGCGCACTCTGTATGACCTGCCGATTCCCACCATCGCCGCTATCAACGGGCACGCCATTGCCGGTGGCATGGGCCTTGTAACCGCCTGCGATTTCGCACTGGCTCTTCCGGAAGCCAAGTTCGGCTATACGGAGGCGCGCATCGGATTTGTTCCAGCGATCGTCTCGTCCTTTCTCGCCTTGCGGATTCCAGAGGGGCGCGCGCGCGATCTGCTGTTGACGGCCCGACTAATTAGTGCCGAAGAGGCGCTGCAGATGGGTCTGGTGAATGAAGTTGTTCGCGATACCAGTCTGATGGAGCGAGCCATCCGGCTGGCGCGCCAGCTATTGAAAAATAGCCCATCCTCCATGCGGGCAACGAAACAGCTACTTTCCGCACGAGTCAAGGATCAGCTGGATCGTCAACTGCAAGAGGCCGTCGAAACCCACGCAACCGTGCGTAGCACAGAGGATTTCCGCGAAGGCATTGCTGCGTTTCTTGGAAAGCGAGCCCCCAATTGGCCCTCCCGCAAACGCAAAACGACCGGCACTCCTCCTCCGCGGAAAGAATCGTGAACCCATGAAGTTCAGCGGGAACGGGTCCAATGGCTGAAGTCCGTCTTCCCGTGCACCAGGCGGAAACCGAATTCGATCCCCGCCGTAACCAGGGCCCGCCTCCCGACTCGCCGTCAAGCGCATTCCTGAATCGCGCAGTCTCCCGGTCCTACACGCGGCTGGTCCCGTACCTGATGCTGCTCTACGTCATCTCGTTTCTCGACCGCGCAAATATCAGCTTCGCCAAGCAGGCGTTGCAAACCTCCGTCGGCATTTCCGAAGGCACCTATGCTTTCGGTGCGGGCATTTTCTTTATCGGATATTCGCTCTGCGGATTTCCCAGCAATCTTGTCCTCCACAAAATCGGCGCAAAAATATGGATTTCTTCCCTCATGGTCGGCTGGGGATTGGTATCGATGGCGACCATGTTTGTGCGCGGCAGCACATCGTTCTATCTGTTACGTCTGCTGTTGGGTGTTGTGGAAGCCGGCTTTTTCCCCGGCGCGATTCTGTACCTGACCTACTGGTTTCCGAATTCGGTTCGAGGCCGGATTCTGGGCCTGTTCTATGTAGGCGTACCGGTCGCGCTCATCCTGGGTGGCCCGCTGTCGGGTCTGCTGCTTCAGATGCATCCTCGGGGCGGGCTCCAGAGTTGGCAGTGGATGTTTCTGCTCGAAGGCTTCATGGCCGTCATTCTTGGAGGGTCGGCGTTTTGGTATTTGGATAGCTGCCCATCCGACGCCGCCTGGCTGCCCGCTCAGGAGAAACGTGCGCTGATGGATGCGTTGGCCGTTGAGGAAATGGAACGGCGCTCCACCGGACCGACGAACCTTCTTCCCATGCTGCGCGACCTCCGCGTCCTGCATTTCCTGCTGATCTACGCGCTCATTCAAATGAGCACCTACGGAGCGATTTTCTACCTGCCCGCGGAAATATCCGCGCTGCTGCACAAGCCCGCCGGGTTGGAAGTCGGCCTGGTGTCCGCGATTCCCTGGATCTGCACGCTGGCAGCGGTGTACTTTCTGCCCCGCGCCGCGGATCGATTCAATCGGCATCGTTCCTTCGCGGCCCTCACATTACTGGTTGCAGGTTGCGCAAGTTTTGCGTTTCCTACTGCGGGGCCGTACGCGGGGTTGGTTGCGCTCTCCATCGCCGTCTCTGGCTTCATTGCGGTGCAGCCGCTCTTCTGGACCTTCCCCACCGGCTATTTGGCCGGCCGTGCTGCAGCCGGCGGTATCGCCCTGATCGGGATGGGAAATCTAGGCGGATTTCTGGCACCCAACGTAAAGGTCTGGGTGGATCAGTATTTTGGTTCACCGCGTGCAGGCTTGTATCTTTTGGCGGGGCTAACGGTTCTGAATGCGGGCTTGATAGCATGTACAAAAAATTGCCCGGCTTGTGGAAGTGAAAAACCAAGCCACACATAAGTAAAAAAACAAAACCAAACATAAGAGTGACATGACCAATACCACTACAATTCGAGTGCGCTATGCGGAAACCGACCAGATGGGCGTCGTCTATTACGCAAATTTTCTTGTCTGGTTTGAAATTGGCCGGGTGGAGTTGCTGCGCCAGCTTGGCTTCGATTACAAAACCATGGAAGTCGAAGACGACTGCTTCATTCCTGTGGTCGATGTGAACTGCCGCTACAAGTCCCCGGCTCGCTATGACGATCAACTCGTCATCGAAACTCGTATGGCGGCGCTGCGTGGATCGGTCCTCAAGTTTCGCTATCGCATCCTGCGCGGCAACGACGAGCAACTGCTGGCCGAAGGGGAAACCACCCACGTCGTGACCGATCGTACGATGTCGAAGTGCGCACTCCCGGAAAAGTATGTCCGCGCGCTCAGCGGCGACTGATCCCACATGCATCTTCGCCGGTGTCCGGGTGCCCCATCCTAGCCGCGTTCTTTGCGGCTAGAGCAATAGCCGAGTTACTGTAATGTTCCGAATCGAAGTCTGAACCATGCTTTTGCATCCTCGCTGGTGATGTT
>JBDTBI010000020.1:0-2627 GCA_039924215.1 Acidobacteriaceae bacterium | reverse complement strand
CCATTTCGTTGACGTCAACGAAATGGTTCTCAATTTTCTGATCCGAATGACGACAAGATTCCTTGGCCTTTAAAATAACGGCAGTAAAGTTTCGCCAATCTGCATACCCGAGCAGTTTTTGGAGATCACGAGCATCCCAATACTCAACCCCATCTTCATCAACATGCGAAGCATCTTCAAAGTCAGCAACCAATTTTTCGATTGCATGATCCTGTTTGTCGTCGGACTGTCCCGACCTATTTCGAAGGGCCTCGCCAAAAGCGATGCTCGCTAATTTTCTCGATTTGGAGCTGTCGTCGCTCATAGCCATTGACCTTTCGCGATTCTACCCGTATTGACCTTGACACGGATAAGGAAAAACAGCCCAAAATCAACTCTACCTCGATAGTAGAAACCAAGTCCTCCACTTCCATACATGACCTGCAATTCCAGCTTCAATCGCAGGAGTCACGCGCAACGTTTGATGGACACCGCGGATGTTGTAATACATGAAGTAGATCGCCAGCATGTGCTCGTGGTTCTCCCTGTTCTTGGAGAACCCATTTGTGACGAGAGTGAAACGACGCATCGCCATGCGCATTGTCAGGTTTTGGTGTCCTAAAAAGACGGTGCTGATGTGCTCAGGATCGGGGTTGCCCTGTAGCATTGCAATTTATACCTAAAGGCGGCCAGTGGAAACAGTCGGTCTTCGAGAAGATCCCGCAATACTTCTTTCCTTGTAGAGGCGCTATCCTTCTCAAGGGACGCTGTTTGCGAGGGCGAATCCCGCAACGATCCAAAAACACGAGGGACACGATGAACGGAAGCTTTGCAGAGAAAGTGATTCTGGTCGCTGGCGGCACAGGGGGCTTGGGCCGCGCGGTGAGCCTGGCATTCCTGCAGGAAAAGGCGACTGTGGTGGTTCCGTATCGCAACCCGGATGAATTTTCCGCGCTGCAGCGCGCGGCGGGCGCGCATGCCTCCTCACTCCACGGGCAGCCCGTCGATGTCACGGATGAAGACGCCGTGAACCAATTCGTCGAACAAATACTCGCGGAACACGGCCGCCTGGATGCCCTGGTGAACACGGTGGGAGGCTACGCTGGCGGCACAAAGTTGTGGCAACTGGAAACGAAGGTCTTCGACACGATGCTGGCGCTGAATCTGCGCGCAGGCTATGTCTTGTCGCGCGCGGCGATCGTGCCCATGCTCCGGCAAAAGCATGGTGCCATCGTCAATGTTGCGGCAAAAGCTGCGCTGGACCACGGAGCGGGCGCGGCTGCCTATGCCGCCTCCAAGGCCGCCGCCCTGGCCATGATGGATTCTCTTGCTGCGGACGTAAAGGGCACCGGCGTGCGCGTCAACTCCATTCTTCCCAGCATCATCGACACGGCGGCGAACCGGAAGGCAATGCCCAATGCCGACTACGCGACCTGGCCCAAGCCGGAAGACATTGCCCGCGTCATCCTTTTCCTGTGCAGCGAAGATGCCCGAGTGATTCACGGAGCCGCCATTCCCGTATACGGCGATAGCTGAGCATTTCCGCAAAGCGCGCTTCAACGCTGGCAGCATCGGCCCGAACGGGGTAGACTTCCATTTCTGGAGATCCATATGTCCATTCGTCCCGTCAAACGCCTCATCGAATCGAAACCAACGCTGGAAGGCGCAGGCGTGCATCTGCGGCGCGCATTTGGCTTCGGCAATACGTCGGAATTCGATCCCTTTCTCCTGCTCGACGATTTCCGCAATGACATCCCCGCGGATTATCTGGCGGGCTTTCCCTGGCATCCTCATCGCGGAATTGAAACCGTTACCTACGTCCTTGCCGGCAGCGTCGAGCACGGCGACAGCATGGGAAACAAAGGCAGTATTGGAGCCGGCGATATTCAGTGGATGACAGCCGGGAGTGGGATCATCCACCAGGAAATGCCCAAAGGCGATCCGGCGGGACGGATGCACGGCTTCCAGTTGTGGGCCAACCTGCCCGCCTCACAGAAAATGACACCTCCGCGTTACCAGGAGGTAAAAGCGCTCGACATTCCTGAAATCAAGGATGACGACGGGACCGAGGTCCGCGTTGTCTGCGGAAGTTTCTGGGGCAAGGTCGGCCCTGTCGATGGAATCGCTACCAGTCCAACTTACCTCGACGTCTCCATTGCTCCGGGCCGAAGAAAATCGCTTCCCGTCGAGCACGCCCGGCACGCCTTTGCGTATGTCTTTGGTGGATCCGGCAAATTCTGCAACGCATCGGGCCCTCTCGCGGTTCCCACCGAGGGAGTCCAATGGTTGGACACCACGCCTCCCGCTGTAGTGGACAATCGCTCGCTCGTTCTCTTTGACAGCGGCGATGAAGTCACCGTGCAGGCAGGAGACGATGGCATTCGATTTCTGCTCGTCTCGGGAAAACCACTGCAGGAGCCCGTGGCCTGGTACGGCCCAATCGTCATGAACACGCAGGAACAATTGCAGCAGGCGTTTAGCGAACTTGACCAGGGCAAGTTCCTCAGGCAGTCCTGAATCCGCACCGTAAGGCAAACATCACGGTTGGAATCCTGCGTCGTCCAAGCCAATCATCGATCCGATTGGATCATCTGGTTGTATACGCGCTGTAACGGTTCCGGGCTAACGCTGATCGTTCCTCGATAAGG
>JBDTBI010000019.1:0-3132 GCA_039924215.1 Acidobacteriaceae bacterium | reverse complement strand
AGAAAGTTTGCGCTTGCCTTCGATCGGGATGGCGCGTGCGCCGAGACGATGGCCGAGCGCGTCGCTGGTGGTGAACACGTCGGGCAGCGTGAGTTGATATTGCTGCAGCAACTGCGCCATCTCCAGTTCGACCAGTGTTGCCGAGTATCGCGGCAGCGCCGGCGTGGTATAGCCCAGAATGCGCTGGTACACAACCTGAGATTGGGCGAAGTAGGCAACCTCCGAGGGGCCACCTCTGTAGGCGGATGTGGGAAGCAGCGTGTCCTCCACAACGGGACGCAGCAGAACATTGGGGCTGACTCGTTCTGGAGCTGAGTCCAGGATGGAAACAAGTTCCGAGCTCGTGTAGCGTGCCGGGCCCGCCACCCAGGTATCAGCCGAGATCTTTTTCAATGCGTTGCGCACGCCCGTGGTTTCGTCGATGAGGACCAACAGGCTCGATGATTTACCGACGGTTACTTGAGCATGATATCCAGCCTGCTCCAGTGCCTGGTTGCGTTCCAGCAGGGCCGCATGAATTTCATCGGCCTGTTGAATCGCAGCGCGCAAGGTGGAGATGGCAAGGGCATGGAAGGGCCGCGTCGAAGCGTCGATCACAATCAATCCGTATGGGCTGAAGAGGCTCGTAAGAAGCGAAGCGAAGGCGGAGGTGAAGGTCGCGGTTGGCGTGTAGCAAGATGCCACCAGATCATAGATGGCATTCTCTCCAAGGCATCGGCGCAGCTCGTCGAGCAATGGCAGAACGGCCTCCCCCAGCGGCAGATTGCCGACCGGCTTGCCGGGCGCGGGATGATGCGGCAGGCGCAGCGTGGTGATTTTCTTGTCGTCAAGAAACGTGGCCTGGTTTACTTCATCGAAGTCGTGGTCTGCGCTGGCCAGCCAGAATATGGGCACATGGGGATGGCCGGCGCGGCTTGCCTCCTCAGCCATGTGAATCGCGGTCGCGGCTTTCATCAGCGTCATCAGCGGGCCGCCGAACAACGCCACTTGCTGGCCAGTGACAATCGCTCCGGCTCCGGCAGCCATGCGGTCCAGGTTCGCCTCTGTCGCGGTGCCTGACCCGAAACTCCGATTTTGCTGCCGCAGCAGTTCGACAATGGCCTGCCGGTGGGTCGGCTCCATGTGCGGAGAGCCCTGCATCCATGGGGAGCTGTTTTTCTCTTCGGAATAAAACGGACGCAGTTTCTCCCAGTTGCCGGACACGAAGTCGCGGAACAGCGCGCTGACGTGCGGCAAAATTGTCACGGGATAGCAGTCTGGGCTCAACTCCGCGCAACTCCTCGGGATAAAACGGATGAACTGATTGGGCGGCGCGCTGACGGGGTCCTCAGAGGGCTCACCGCAAACGCTAGTGTCTCATGCAGTGGATGCTTGCAACAGGGGTTACGATGCGGGGAATCGACGCGGAATCTGTTGGTTGGCTATTCCCAACCCTTGCGGGCGCCCTTCCACAGATCCACTCCACCCTCTTGCGCATAGCGGTCAATCTCTGTCAGTTCGGCATCGCTAAACGTCAATTTTTTCACGGCGTCCAGGGAATCATCCAACTGCTCCACATTCCGCGCGCCAATCAGTGCGGAGGTAACCCGCGGATCGCGCAGGATCCACGCAATTGCCATCTGCGCCAGCGTCTGGCCGCGGCCACGGGCAATTTCATTCAAGGATCGCACACGCTTCAGGTTTTCATCGCTCAGGAATGCTTTCAGCAGCGTACTTCCTGTTTTGGCACGGGAATTTTCCGGTACTCCGTTCAGATATTTGTCGGTCAGCAGGCCCTGGGCCAGCGGAGAAAATCCGATACATCCCACACCAAGGTCCGCCAATGTTGCGAGCAGATCCTTTTCCACCCAGCGGTTGATCATGGAGTAGGAGGGCTGATGAATCAGTAGCGGGACACCTTCCGCGTGCAGGATTTTTGCCGCCTCGCGCGTTCGCTCCGCGCTGTACGAGGAGATGCCGACATAGAGAGCTTTGCCTTGCCGCACCGCATGGGCCAAAGCGCCCATGGTTTCTTCCAGCGGAACATCCAGCGATGGCCGGTGCGAGTAAAAAATATCGACGTATTCAAGGCCCATGCGCTGCAGGCTCTCATCCAGAGACGCCAGCATATATTTGCGCGAACCGCCCACGCCGTAGGGCCCGGGCCACATGTCCCAGCCAGCTTTGGAGGAGATCAGTAGCTCATTGCGATGGTCGCGAAAATCCTTGCGCAGGATGTGCCCAAAATTCTCCTCGGCGGAGCCGTAGGGAGGGCCATAATTGTTGGCCAGGTCAAAGTGGGTCACACCGCGATCGAAGGCCCGCCGGATGACGGCGCGGCCCGTTTCGAAAACATCAGCACCGCCAAAGTTCTGCCACAGTCCCAGTGAAACCGGCGGCAAAACGATTCCGGATCGTCCGCAGCGTCGAAACTGCGCCTGCTCATATCGCTTCTCATTCGGCAGGTAACTCATCGGCGCGAATCTCTCCTCGTTTTTACTCGCTTCAGTTGTGCTTTTTGATTTTTCTGGTGCGCCCGACAAGATTCGAACTTGTGACCTAACGCTTCGGAGGCGTTCGCTCTATCCATCTGAGCTACGGGCGCATCTCTCCTTGAGATTATCATTATGGCTGAGGCTAGGTCAGCGGTTCTCGCAGCAGCCGCTTCCGCCTGGATCATCTAAACGCAGGATTTTAGACTTGCCATTGCGCTGGCAGACCAAAATGCTCGCGTGCAATGCACGAAGGGAGCTTCCCTATGGATACATTCCTTGCCCCCATCGAAAAACCTCACGGGCTAAGAATGAAGCTGGTGTACGCCATGACACGACGGCAATTTGGCAAAGTCTTGACGCCGGTGAAAGTCGTTTCTGCCCGGATGCCGCTTGCCTTCGGTCTGTTCACCGCAAAGATCAGCAAGCTGGATAAAAAGCTGTTACTCCCGCCAGAGATGGCTCTGCTGGTCCGCGAACAGGTGTCGCGGATCAATATCTGTCTTTTCTGCATCGATATCGCTCGGTCGTTCACGATCAAGGCGTCTATGAACGAAGCCAAATTCGACGCACTGGAGCAATACGGCACCAGCCCTCTTTTTACCGATGCGGAACGCGCAGCGTTGGACTACGTCACGGAGCTAACAAAAGAGAAAAAGGT
>JBDTBI010000018.1:0-3234 GCA_039924215.1 Acidobacteriaceae bacterium | reverse complement strand
CAATATACGATTCCAGGTTGCGGACCGGCCGGATTTCAACCTGCGAGCCAGGCAGAAATGCCTTCATACCGATATCCACCGTCAACCCGCCCTTGACGCGGCTCACCACCAGACCGTTCACTGGAATCTTGTCATTGGCGGCTTTCTCAATGGTGTCCCACACACGATGACGCAATGCCTTGTCGTAGCTCAACAGGTAGACGCCACCCGGTTCCTCGCGCTCGACCACGACCTCAACGGACTGTCCCGGCTCCAGTTTCGGCTGGCCAGTATGATCCAGCACCTGCTCAAGAGGAATCAGTCCTTCGGATTTCAGACCTACATCGACAACCACATGCTTGTCGGTCAGCTTGATGACCGTACCGGTGATTACGTTGCCGTCGACAGCCTGCGCCGCTTCCTGAGCAGCCTGTTCATGCTCAAAGGATTCCAGCAACGCACCAAAATCCATCTCTTCGTCAGCGGAAGTCTCTTCAGGCGCATCTTGATTTGCGGTCGCAACTTGGGTTGCGGTCTCGTCCTGGGCTGCGCTGTCTGATTGGGCGTGATTTCCGATCGAATCCCCGGCGTGTTCAAGCGTATCTGCGGGCTGCGATAGCGTAGGCTGGGTCTCTGCCGAAGCAGAAATGTTGTGGTTGGGTTCAGACGCATCGGTTTGCGTCTCGGCGGCGGCGACTTCGTTAGCTTCCAATGTAGTGTTCAGGGTTTTGCTCTCAGTGTGTTCGGGATTAAGGACGTTTACCATACGCTATGGGGGCTCCGGGCTCATTACGGCACAACTGGCGCGCCGTATTGGACAATTGCCGGATTCCTGTGGAATCCGTGGACCGTCCATTCAAGCCAGCTGTGAATGAGCTGTGAAATTGCTCCTCAGCTGGACGTGAAATCTCGGTACTTTCTCTCTGGCTGTTCCATCTGGAGACTGTCGGCAGGAATGGCGGCCAGAGAGTCGGAAACAACTCCCAAGTGCAACCTGGAAAACAGGCCAGAACGAAACTTTTAGCCGGGAAAGATAAGGAACCCTCGATTAAGAAACGGAGCACATGAGTCCTTGGGCGCTTCGATCCCTATGAAAACTATACCAACCTGCGGAAAAGAGTGTCAACGAGGCGCAACATCCGAACGTTTCGAGGCGATGAAAAATCGCGATTCCCATAGGAATCCCGTTCCTTTGAGCGCAATCGTGGCAGAATGTCGAGCGTCTGGCAACATACTTGGTAATGCCGCTCCGGGCGTGTTCTGTGAGTCGAGGTATCATCGTAGCGGAAGGACGCGCACATGCCGAACAAGATTCTGCTGGCAAAAGAAATTCATCTCGTCTCTCGACCGCAACATGAACCGTCTCAGGAAAATTTCACGCTCGCCACCGTCGAATTGCCGGAGCCGCAGCCCGGAGAGGTTCTGGTACGGAATTCATTTTTTTCCGTCGATCCCTACATGCGCGGCCGCATGAATGAAGTCAAATCTTACGTGCCGCCCTTCGTGGTCGGCCAGGCGTTGGAGGGGGCAGCCGTCGGGCAGGTCGTGCAATCGCGCGATGCCGGGTTTCCTGTCAGCACCTGGGTCCAGAGCCGCTACGGCTGGCGTGACTATTTCATCGCGCCCGCGCAGCAACTGCGCCTCATCGACGCAACTCAGGCCCCGGCTTCAGCCTATCTCGGCGTGCTGGGCCCCACTGGCCTCACCGCCTGGATCGGCTTGAACGATATCGCCAACCTCAAAACAGGGGAGACCATTTTCATTTCAGGTGCAGCGGGCGCTGTGGGCAGCGTTGCCTGTCAGTTAGCCAAACTGCGCGGCTGCCATGTCATTGCCAGCGCCGGATCGGCGTCCAAGATCGCTTTTCTGAAAAATCAGTTGAAGGTGGACTACGCCTTCAACTATCGCGAATCGAACCCGGCGCAACAATTGCAGATTGCCGCCCCCGAAGGGCTGCATGTGTATTTCGATAACACGGCTGGGCCTCAACTGGAAGCCGCGCTGGCCGCCATGCGCAATCATGGGCGCATCGTACTGTGCGGAGCCATCGCCGGCTACAACACGCCCATACCGGGACCCTACAATCTGCATCTCGCCATTATGCGTCGTCTGCGGATGGAAGGCTTCATCGTGGCCGATCATCTCCACCGCATGCCTGCCTTTCTGGCTGAGATGATTCCATACCTGCGCGCGGGAAAAGTCCTGCATCAGGAGACGATTCTCGACGGCATCGAAAAAGCTCCCGGCGCTTTTATCTCCTTGCTGCAGTCTGGAAACAACCATCTGGGCAAGCTTGTGATCCGCGTGTAACGCGCGCCGTCTATACTTCCCCCTATGGATATTTTGTGGACTCCGTGGCGATATAGCTACGTCAGCACTGTGGACTCTTCAGCGCGGAAAGGCGTGCCGCCGGAGCTGGCAGGATGGGCCGGAGATACCGGCTGCGTCTTTTGCAATCTGCTCCAGGCTTCCGCCCATGCCATCGAAAACGGGCTGTCCCCGGAAGAGGCGGATCGTGCCGCGAAGGTCATCTATCGCGGAAAGCAATGCTTCCTTTGCCTCAATGCCTATCCTTACAATGCGGGCCACGTCATGATCCTGCCCTATGCCCATACTGCGGAGCTGGGCAGGCTGGAACCCGCCGCAGCGCAGGAAATGATGGCACTGGCGCAGCGGCTGGAACGGGTTCTGAACGACGTCTATCGTCCGAATGGAATCAATCTTGGAATGAACCTTGGCAAGGCCGCTGGCGCCGGCGTCCTCGGGCACCTGCATCTGCATATGTTGCCGCGCTGGTCAGGCGATACAAATTTTATGACCGTGATCGGCGAAACGCGGGTGTTGCCCGAGCCCCTTGAGGCCACCTGGAACCGGCTACATCAAGCGTTCCAACATGGCTGACAGGGTCGAATGGCTGGCGGAGAAGAGGCTTGTTTCCCTGAAGGTAGCATCACCGCAATAGGCCGCCTGAAACTCTAGTCCGATTCTGCCTCGATTGCGTGACGCATCCCATGTGGACGGATCGCGCTGGCTTCAAAGCTGACGATCTTCCATATCCCCGTATGGCGGTGGTACACCCGCGTATAGCGATACAGCCCGGTGACGTTCTTGCCGTCGCGGACGCCTGCTACCCTGGCTTTCGAAGTCACAACCGCCGTGCTGCCAAATACCCGGATTTTGCGGTCGAAAATGGAGATCTCGCTAAAGTGGGTGGAACCGTCCTTTAAGCTTTTCAGGGTCTCCGCCTTCGTGGCC
>JBDTBI010000017.1:0-4262 GCA_039924215.1 Acidobacteriaceae bacterium | reverse complement strand
GGTAATGGAAATTCGGAGCCATGGAAGGTGATCCAGGCACAGCTCGGTCATCAATGTTTGGAAACAACCATACGTACTTATCTGAAATTTGTTCAGCTGTTTGGTCCTCGAGGCCAACAGGACATTCGCTCTCTTGCGGGTTTAAAAAAGGACGATGAATAAGAAACCGTCGCCTGCAGGTGTAATCGCTAAGGCCGCGGCCATTGCAAAGTCCGCAAGAATTGCTCCTAGCGAGCCGTTTGAATCGAATGCCACTACCCCGCGGCCCGTCCAAGAGAAACGTCGTCCAACTTCGGCCGCGTCTGTTGTCGCTCAGGTTCGAAAAAAATTAGACAAGACGACGAATGTTCTAGATCTTGACGCAGCTCGCCTTAAGCAAACAAGGCTTCATTTCAGCAGCGACCTAGGTGATATTCGTGTTGAGTTTCCGGGGCCAGATCATAGCCCCATGGTTCTGGACCTTTCGTTTCTTGGCCAGATGCCGCGTCTCGCTAAACCATTAGCGATGGGTTTCCGGATTTATGGAATCGGCAAACGCCCGAAATCCGTCATCGGTCGAAGATCAGAACTCCAAGTCGGATTGTTGAAATTTTTGAGTGATAAGGGGTTATTGCATATTGGTTTGGAAGATTTCGACCGTTCACTTTGGAATCAGTTCATGCATTGGCTCAATTCTAAGGTAGTTCCAGAGACCGGAGAGCCAATTCATCCGAAGACAAGGGCGACAACATTCGGTGCAGTAGTAGCCGTTCTGAAAGCACTGAAGTCAGTCCCAGAATTTAGTAGGACTGCCAGAATTGCTTTTGATGCGAGGCCGCGCGTCACATGGAGCTACATGCAGATACGCACCAAAGCTCGTGAAAGGTTGTCGTTTGAGACATTGCAGGCACTCGACAACGCGGTGGAGAAGGACATTGAGGCGCTTGACGCTAAATTTATTAAGTGTGAGCTGTTGTTGAAGGATGGCAGTGAAAGACTTGCTACGAAAAAGTTTGATTTGTTGGATTTGGCTACGTGCGTTGCATATATTGCTGAAAAATATCCAAGAGGCCTGCCCAGCATAGAGGTTTTGAAGCTGAGTGATCCTGATTTGTATCGTTGCTTAAATCCTGACGGGAAAGCTACAAAGCTTGCGATGATGTTTCGAATCCGCACACTTATTGATGTTCTCTACCCAAGCAACCGTGATCTCGTTCCCATCGTCGTCTTTCTCGCGATCGAATCGGCACTCAATCCGTCCACATTGTTTGAACTTGTTTGGTCAGACATCACGTATGGGGAGTTGCTCGGTGAACGGGTGATCCGTTTTGGCGGCGCTAAGTGGCGCGCGGGCGAGGACCCCTTGGTTCCTATGTTAGCGGCTCGAATTCAGCCGGTTCTTGACCTGATCGCGCGCCTAACGAAGTTGGTGCGTGTGACCGTCAATCATTTGTTGAGTGACAGACTATTGCTGATCAGCCGGATTAATCCGGTCGGTGAGATCAGTTCATGCGGTAGGGGATTGGGTGTTGATGATAGGGGAATAAAGCGTAGCGATGGGAACTGGAGTATCGGTCTAAAGCAGTTCTGTAAAGAATACGAAATTCCGTACTTTACGCTCAGCCAGATTAGGGCAACGATCGGTGACGAAATCGCGTTCCGTGAAGGGATTGTTGTGTCTAGCCAAGTCCTTGGACACAAAGATATCCGAATCACAGATCAGCATTACGTCAGCAATGGAACACGTTGGCGTGAGGCCGAGTTGCTTGGGAAGGCCATGCTCTTCATGGCGCGTTGGTTCGAATCGGATGGGAATATTGACCCGCGTCGACGGCGGCTCACCCCCCGTATGGATCGTGGGGCTGCAACACCAGGTTTCCACTGCTTTGATCCGTACGATTCACCGTGGCCGATGCAGCGCAAGAACCGTCTGTGCACTGCTTACGGCCGGTGTCCTTCTTGTCCATTAGCGGCGGCAGACATCCACGACCCTGGCTCTGTCGCACTGTACATGGCGCTGCGACTAGCTATTTTTGATGCCCAAGGTCGGATTGTTGGAGAGGCTTGGCTTGCTAGATACGGACAGGTGCTCGTGGACCTCGATGCGATGCTAAAGCACGTACCAATAGACGTAATGGAGTCGGCTAAGCGCTTTCATGTGGTCCTGCCACCAGTGGAGTGATGAATATGTTGACCGCCGAAATCATTCGCACCAAATCGAACGTTCCGTTCCATCTGCGCCCGGATGCGGAAACGGATCAGGTCTGGGTATCTTCGAGGAGCCGTTGGTCAGACCATTGTTGGTATTTGGACAACCCGAGTATTGGCCAGAGCATTAGGGCGGCCATATTGACTTGGACCATGGCACTGCCAGATGGTGGGGATCTCACAGATTCGGCACATGCGCCATTACTGGCATGGTTGCGGCGATTTATCTGGAGTTTGTTCGTTGATCCTAGAGACATGGCAAAAGCGTACAAAGTCGGAAATGCATCGCTGTTGACCCAGGGTCTTCGCATTGTGGTGCCGTGGATGGTGGAACGCAGGCAGGTCTGGCCGAAAGAAATGGACAAAAAGTTCGTTGCCGCGTTTATTGACGACCTACCGACGATTATTGCAGTAGAAGTCGACGACGAGGAGGTGATAACAGAAGGTTCAGCGTACATGCCCTTGAAGATCATTGATCTAATTTGGTGTCAACGCCAGGCCTTGGAAGACGCGGGCATTGCGCCAATGCCAGAACGGCCCTGGAACGATGAAAAAGGTGCCAATACGATTGTTAAACGCATCGTCACTCAAGCGCGCGGGTGGATCCGCCCAATACCGGATGAAGTGACCATTCCGCTCCTGAACAAGGCTGCGTGGTTTCTTGGCAAGCCTGCTGCTGATGTGCTCGAGCTACGTGCGCGAATTGAGAATGCGTACAACCGTGTGGGTTCTGATCCAGCGGCACTTGGGCTCAGCACACAAGCGAAGATATTAGAGTTCATTCGAAATGACCTATACGATTTTGAATTCTCACTCGTCGACGGCGAGTGCCAGCAATGGACTGAGTCTCTTCTCAATGTCGAAGGTATGGGTAAGGCTCCTTCGATTTCAATGGGGCGCCGGTTGGTTGCCGCAGTCGTAGGCGCTACATGCATCACGATCCAGTCTTCAACCGGAATGCGAGCCAGTGAGATATGCGCGCTGCGTGCTGGCATCAATCCAGAAACTACGTTGCCGTATGACGTTCGCATTGTTTCTTCGTCATCTGACCTCAACGAAGTATTTGTTCTTCGGTCGATGTTGACCAAAGGTGAAGAAGTGCCTCTCAAGGACGATTGGCTGCTCGGCATGCGACCGAAGGGAAGTGACGAAATTCCGCTTCCAGTTCGCGCTATGCTGATTCTTGAGAAGTTGCTAGCATTTGAACGCTCCATTGCCGGAACAAATCGACTGCTGGTCTCGTTTAAAAAAGGGATTAGCTTTCCCAGGAAGAGTGCGGACGTCTCGATCTTCGACAGCCTCCGCCTCAACGCTCTGGTAAAGAGCTTCGTTGAGCAATGGGTCGATCTTTCCGGGTTGCCGGATCAATCTGCACACCGAATTTCCCCGAACGACCTCATTCATTGGCGTGAGTCTAAGGGCCGTGACATCCGGCCACATCAGTTCCGCAAGACGTACGCTCAATTTGCATTGTCAATCGATCCGAACTTATTGCCGGCTGTTCAACGCCAATTCCACCATGTGGCTTTGGCAATGACAGAAGGTGGTTACTGGGGAAGAAATCGAATCCAGATCGAGCCAGTCAATGCGATGGCATCCCAACTCACGGCTATGCAGTTATACGAGATGGCGACAGGACGCACTAAGGCCACGGGTAAAATGGGTGTGCAACTTGAGCAAAGGATTGAGGCGGTACGCAAATTGGTTGAAGGCGCTGGTCTGGAAGTTGGTTGGCGACGAGTGAGTAACTTTGTTCGGGACAACAATTTACACATGTGGTTTTCTCCGCCGGGAAATTGCTTTCCGTTGAATCCGAAGAACATGAGCTGCCACAAGGCCGCTGGGACTCGCCCGATCGGCCTGCCCATCCCGAATTTCACTACCCGGGAGCCGTCGCTGTGTGCGGGGTGCGACTGCTTCATTCTGGACCTGCGTCACGTCGGGTTCTGGCAGGAGAGGTATGTCACCAATCTGAGAACGTACAAGCAAGCCGAGGCGCGAGGGCAGGAAGGGATGTTTCGAGTGGCTGCTGCGCGGGCAGTTGTTGCGCAGAAGCTCCTGAATCGCTTGGGTAT
>JBDTBI010000016.1:0-4249 GCA_039924215.1 Acidobacteriaceae bacterium | reverse complement strand
AGCCCATATCGAGCAATCGCGGCACGATTAATGTTGATCGTGAGATATTGCTGCCCGCCAATACGATCTACGTGGGTGTCCTGCGTCCCGCGGATCGACGCAGCGACTTTAGCGATTTGTTGCGCCTTGTCGATCAGTGTGTCGAGGTCGTCGCCAAAGAGTTTTACCGCGATGTCGGCACGCACGCCCGAAATCATTTCGTCCACGCGATCGGCAATCGGCTGGGACATGACAAGATTGATCCCGGGGATCACCGATAGCGCGTCGCGCATCTGGTGCGCGATCTTTTCCTGAGTCAGCTCACGTGGACGCTTATTGTAGGGGGCCAGGGTGGCCAGAACGTCGGCTTCATTCTGGCCGGCGGGATCGGCGGGCGATTCCCCACGCCCTAAACGCGAAACTACGTGATCCACGCCCGGAACGCGCAGTATGATGCGTTGCATCTCGAGTTCCATTTTGATGGATTCCTGAAGTGAGATATTGGGCACACGATCGGCATTGGGACCCAGGGTGCCTTCCTGCATTTCCGGTATGAATGCGGTACCCAACAGTGGAACCAGAGCAAGAGAAACACCAAACAAGATGATCACTCCAGCAACACTTTTCGTCTTGTTTCGCAGCGCAAAATCAAACATCCAGTCAAATGGTCTTCGCAGCAAGCCGACCAGCCAGGTGTCTCGTTCCGAGCCGCCTTTGAGTAAAAAGCAGGAGAGCGCCGGCGACAGCGTAAGCGACAAGACAAGAGAAATGAGCAACGCGATGGCAATTGTGTAAGCCAGGGGGCCAAACATCTTGCCCGAGGTCCCCTGCATGGTCATCAACGGCAGAAAGACCATCACGATGACCAACACCCCAAAGATCACCGGGGTTGCAACTTCGTTGACGGCATCCAGTATGACCTGAATGCGGCTCGCCGCGGGGTTATGGCTTAGGTGCGAAAAAACGTTCTCTACAACTACGACGGAACCGTCCACCATTAAGCCAATGGCGATTGCGAGGCCGCCCAACGACATCAAATTTGCCGTCATTCCGAGATGATTCATCACGAGGAATGTGATCAAAGGCGTCAACAGGAGGTTGGAACTTACGATAAGGCTGGAGCGTAGGTCGCCTAGGAACAGCACCAGTACGACCACGACCAGGACAATACCTTCCTCCAGAACCTCGGTCACGGTGTGGATGGCCGCATCCACTAACTGTGTCCGGTCATAATATGGGACAATTTTCAGGCCGTCTGGAATCAGTCCTTCACGATTGATTTCTGCAATGCGCTGTTTCACCCGGCCGACGATTTCCTTGGCGTTCCCGCCTGCTGTCATCATCACGACGCCGCCGACGGATTCGGTATAGCCGCCTTTCACCGTCGCGCCATAACGCACTTCCTGTCCAAGCCGCACATCGGCTACGTCTCGGATATAGACCGGTGTCCCATTGCTTTCCTTCAGGACGATGTTGCGGATGTCATCCAAATTATGGATCAATCCCACGCTTCGAATCAGGTATTGCTCATCGTGGTGTGGAAGGATCCCGCCTCCCGCATTTCCATTGTTGCGTTTCAACGCGTTATAAACGTCATCGATCGTCAATCCGTAGTTGCGGAGCTTGTGGGGATCGACCAACGACTCGTACTGCTTTACATATCCTCCATTTGAATTGATTTCTGCCACGCCCGGGATGGAGCGAAGCATGGGCCGTACCACCCAATCTTCGATCGTGCGGCGTTGGGTCAGTTCCTCTTTCGTAAGCGCTGTTTTCCCATCGTCAGGCCGATCGAGCGTGTACTGATAGACCTCGCCCAGAGCATTGGATACGGGCCCCATAACCGGGGTGACGCCTTCCGGCATCTTACTGCGCACGACGCTCAGCCGCTCTGACACCAATTGCCGCCTGAAATAAACATCCTTACCGTCCTGAAAGACGAGCGTGATGAGAGAAAGACCCGGCTTAATGAGCGACCGCATGTCAGTGAGCCCGGGGAGACCGGTCATCTCAATCTCCAGGGGCACGGTGATAAATCGCTCTATTTCCTCTGGAGACTTTCCCGGTGCCTCCGTCGCGATCTGCACCTGGACATTGGTCACATCGGGAAAAGCGTCCACGGAAAGATGCCCTGCAGCATTCAGCCCAAAGAAGATCAGAATGATCGCGACCACGGTGACAACCAAACGCTGCCTGAGGATGGCGGCGATGAGCGAGCGCATTAATCCTCTCCTTTGACCAAGTCTTGCTTGCGTTGGTTGTTCAGGTTAAAGGCGCCATTCAAAACCAGCTTTTCGCCTGGGGAGAGTCCGCTTTTCAACACGCGGGAATCCCCTGTTTCCATGCCGAGTTCTACCCCACGCAACACAAATCTGTGCGGCCCGGTCTGGACAAACACGTTATCCTTATTGTTCTCTCGTACGATGGCCGTTTCTGGAATCGTCTGCCTCTTCTCCGTCCGGCTTTCAAACGTCATGATCGCCATCATGTCCGGTTTGAACTCACCATTTTTATTCGCCAGATTCATGCGCGCCTCGACCGTCCTGGTGTCTGGATTCACAACTGGGCTCAAATAGGAAAGCGTCCCCTTGATCTTGAGGTCGGGAAGTGCCGGGATTGTTGCCAGAACCGATTTGCCAACCTGAAGGGCCGCGGCCTCGTCTTCCGGGACTTCTGCCACGAGCCATACATTTGAAAGGTCCGCAATTTGAAATGCCATGTCCGCTGGCTGCACAATCTGGCCCGGAGTCACCTTACGCTCGAGCACTGTGCCTGAGATGGTGGCGATAACTGGATAATCGGAATTCAACTTACGCGTCGTCTCCAACTGATGGATTGCGTACGCCGACATTCCGAGGCCCTCGAGTTTTGCACGAATCGCTTCAACCTCTGCTGTCGCCTGAAGCAATTCCGCCTGTCTGCGTTCCAGTTCCGCACTACCGATTACATCGGCATGCAACAGTTGTTTGGCGCGATCGGCAGACCGCAAGGCCAACTGTTGATTGGAATAGGCTTTGATAAATGAAAATTGCGCATCGGACTGGGCAGTGCTGTGGAGGCGGGCTAATACCTGTCCGCGCTTCACATGCTGGCCTTCAAGTACCAGGATTTTTGTGATGCGGCCTTCGACTGGGGAGCCAACGCGCGCAACACGGGAGGCATCCGTTTCCACCTGCGCAGCCACCTGCTCGCTAGGAGCCACCTCTTGCCAACTGGGTTCCCCGACTATCAAATGTCGGAACATTTTGGGCGAGGCCTCAATCGCCAGCGGATCGGAGCTACCATTTGTCAACGTTTCCGAGGCCTCAGTCTGGTGCTTGCATCCCGCCATCAATAAAAGCGTCAGCATTACCGTCAGAATGATTTGCTCCCTCGGCATCTTCAACATTCCTAATTTCCCCCCTGGCGCACAGCGCCAAGCTCTTCCAAATCGACGAGAGCGGATTGTCTGCCGTACATCGCATCCAGCAAATCATCCCGCACACCTTGTAACACTCGCTGCGCATCCAGTACTTCAAGAATTCCGCGTTCTCCGAATTTGTATGCGGCCCGCGCGGCCCGCACCGCGGCCTCTGCCTCATACAGCGAACCAGCCTGGAGACTCTTCACCTGTTTGTCCATTAATTCGTATTGGTCGTAGGAGCGTTCAAGAGCGGCGATAATTTCTATCTGACGGCGCTTGCTTTCGGCCTGTGCTCGTCTCTGCTCCGCTTCGGCCGCGCCGATGGGGCCTTTTCGCCGATCCCAAATTGGTATTGGTACGGTGACACCGAAGCGATAGAAATTGAGGTCCGGCTGGTGTTCGTATTCTCCGTAGATGCTTGGCTGCGGGATGCGCAGCGCACGCTGGTCCGCAACCTGAGCTCTCGCCTCAGCAACCTTCATCTTCGCCTCTGCCAATGCCGGGTGAGCCGCGAGGACTCGGGCGCGCAGTTCGCCGAGCGGTGGTAACTTTACCCGGCTCTCCAAACTTCCCTCTGGATCTAAATTTTCTTGAGTCTGGACTCCGATCGCTGCGCGCAATGAGGCTTGAGACTTCGCGAGTTCCACCTCTGCGACGGTAACCAGCGCCCGAGCCCTAGCCAACTCTGCGTCGGCGCGCGTTAATTCTAGTTTTCCGGCCTCACCCACCTTGACTCTTACTGCTACGCGGCGTCGCAAATCGTCTACCAGCGCGAGGTTTTCTTTGGCATGGTCCACCTCTTCTTTCCGCCTCAAGACGTCATAAAAAGCGTGCTTTACATCGGCTACTACCGAGAGCCGCGTGCCT
>JBDTBI010000015.1:0-3309 GCA_039924215.1 Acidobacteriaceae bacterium | reverse complement strand
GATTACATCCAACATCACAATTCCCTGATGGGCAATGGCTGCCTTCAGCATGGCGGAAAGCTGCTTTTTGTCGCCGGAAAAAGAACGTCCGACAAATGTTGCCCCCATCTGGATTGCAAGCGCGCAGGTATCGATCGGCGGCAGATCATTGACAACACCGGTCTTCAGGGTCGATCCAAGGTCCGCTGTTGCGGAAAACTGGCCCTTGGTAAGCCCATAGACGCCATTGTCTTCAATGATGTAAATCATGGGGACATTGCGGCGCATCAGATGGACAAATTGCCCCATGCCGATGGATGCCGTGTCGCCATCGCCGCTGACGCCGATGGAGCGCATCGTCTTATTGGCAAGCAGCGCCCCGGTGGCAACCGAGGGCATGCGCCCGTGGACGGCATTGAAGCCGAAGGAACGGCCCATGAAGTACGTCGGCGATTTGGACGAGCAGCCGATACCGCTCATCTTCATCACTCGCTCCGGCTTGATCCCCATCTCATAAAACGCTTCCAGAATACGTTCTGAAATGGCGTTATGGCCGCAGCCGGCGCAAAGCGTGGTCTTGCCGCCGCGATAATCCATCACCTGGAGTCCGATGTGGTTCAACTTGACTGGCTTGGGGGGTGTGGGCGTAGTCGTCATGATTCCTTCCCTTCTCCTTCTTCTGCGGTGATGATGTTGGTGATCGAGTGCGCGTCGACGGGAAGTCCGTTGAAATGCAGGACGCTTAGCAGCTTGACCACCTGCTCCGGATTGATGTCAACCTTCAGCAAATTCAGCATCTGCGAGTCGCGGTTCTGCTCGACAACGTAGACCCGTTCGTGTTGGGCGATGAAATCATGCACCGACTGCGTAAACGGATAAGCGCGAATGCGAAGATAATCCGTCGCAAGATTAGACTCACGTTGCATCTGATCGCGACTTTCAATCACTGCCCAGTGGCTGGTGCCGAATGCGATGATGCCAACCTTCTCCTGTCCTGTACCCTCAAGGATGGGCTTCGGGACCAGTGTTCTCGCGGCATCGAACTTCCTCGATAAACGCAGCATGTTGTTTACATAATCGTCCGGACTCTCGGTATACAGAGCCCTTTCATTGTGACCGGAACCGCGCGTGAAATAAGCGGCGGCAGGATGGTCGGTTCCCGGCAATGTGCGATAGGGAATGCCATCTCCGTCCACGTCTTTGTAACGGCCAAATCCGCCGAGTTCTTTCAGCCGGTCGGCGTCGAGAACCTTGCCGCGGGTGATCGGCTTTTCCGGATACTCAAACGGATCGGACATCCAGTTATTCATGCCCAGATCGAGGTCCGAGAGAACAAAGATCGGAGTCTGCATTTGTTCCGCAATGTTGAAGGCCTCGATGCTGAACTCAAAGCACTCATTGACCGTTGCCGGAATCAGCATGACATGCTTCGTATCGCCATGGGAAAGCCCGGCGATAAAGGTCAGGTCGCCTTGCGATGTTCGGGTTGGCAATCCAGTGGAAGGCCCGGTACGTTGAATGTCGAAAATGACGCCGGGGATCTCCGCGTAGTAGCCGAGCCCCGCGAACTCCGCCATCAGCGAAATTCCAGGGCCGGAGGTGGCCGTCATCGACCGCGCGCCTGCCCATCCCGCGCCCAGAACCATGCCGATCGCAGCCAGTTCATCTTCGGCCTGTACGACGGCGAAATTCGCCTTGCCATCGGGCTCAATGCGGTATTTCTTCAAGTAGCTGATCAGTTGTTCCACCACGGAAGACGAAGGCGTAATGGGATACCAGGTCACCACAGTGACGCCGGCAAACAAGGCGCCCATCGCAGCGGCGGCATTCCCATCGATGATGATTTTCCCGTGGGTCGCATCCATCGGCTTGACGATATACGGGTCTTCCTTGGTCAGCGAGTTCGCGGCATATTCAAAGCCGACGCGGACCGCGGTCAGATTCAGTTCCGCCGCCTTCGGCTTTTTGGAGAATTGCTTGCGGACCGTCTTTTCCACCCACTCCATATCGATGGAAAGCAGTTGCGCCGCAACGCCGACGTAGACCATGTTCTTGACCAGCTTGCGAATCTTGGCATCCGCGCCGGTAGCGACGGCCAATTTATCGAAAGGCACGGGATAGTACGACAAGTCCGCACGAATCCCGTCCAGCTTGAGCGGCTCGTCATAGATGACGGCCGTGCCCGGCCTCAACGAACGCACATCCCGTTCCGCCGTCTCTGGATTCATGGCGATCAGAACATCAATTTCTGCCTTCCGCGCGACCCAGCCATCCTTGCTCACACGGATGGTGTACCAGGTGGGAAGTCCCGCGATATTCGAAGGAAAGAGGTTCTTTCCTGAAACCGGAACACCCATGCGGAAAATGCTGCGGAGGAGAACATTATTAGCGGATTGCGAGCCGGAACCGTTCACGGTGGCAATCTGAATGGAAAAATCGTTGACTATCTGCTTACTACCACTGGCAGTGCCCGACTCTGGCTGGCTCTGCACCACAACATCACTGGTGGACATGTAAAAATGCATTCCTTCCATGTATGGGGATATTTTTCGTCACTAAATCTGCGGAAATCTCAGGCCTCTGGACTCGTATGGCGAGCCCTTCGATGATGCCTTCGCACTGTGTTTGCAGGACTGGGGCCATCGCCACGGAGTCTCTATCACCCTTGTGCCGCTCTACTATTGTATTCCACGGTGGCTCGAAGCAGACGTTGACCGCGGTTTTCCGAACCTGCCGTATCTGAGAAATACACAAAACATGAAACATGGGCCCCTAAAAGGCCGAAATGCAGAACCGGCACAAATCTCCATTGCAACAGGACGAAAAATGACGCGCATACATGCCTGAATCTGGTACGGTAGAGTGTTTGGATGGTATGACAAACAACCCCTACTTCCCCGTTGTTGTGCTGCTGCTTGCAGCCGCCGCGTTTGCCATTTCGCCACTCGCATTGGCGTGGCTATGGGCAAGAAAGTTTTCTCCGCGTAAATCCGGTCCAGAAAAAAATGCCATCTATGAATGCGGATTGGAATCCTCGGGCGATGCCTGGGTCCAATTCCGCCCCGGGTATTATCTGTATGCGATTATTTTCCTGGTTTTTGATGTGGAAGCAGTCTTTCTTTTGCCCTTTGCTGTGGCTTTTACGGGGCTCACCATGGGAGCGGCGATTGCCATGCTGATCTTTTTGCTCCTGCTGGTGGAAGGCCTGGTCTGGGCCTATCAGAAAAAGGTATTGGTATGGACCTAGCCGCCAGTACGAACGATGCTCCCCAAAAGGATTGAAGAGTCGTTTCGACTGACGTTTCGACAATACAGAAGGTTTCGGCATGG
>JBDTBI010000014.1:0-4290 GCA_039924215.1 Acidobacteriaceae bacterium | reverse complement strand
CGCAGGCGGAAGATTTGCGTGCGAATAGCCGGGATGCACTTGGACAGAAAGCATTTCATGCGCGTCGAGAAACTTCAGCAGCAAAGGGAATCGCTGGAAGCGCTGCGCCAGCTTTCCCATCAATAGCTCTTGCGACGGCTTAATCACCTGGGCGATGCTCTGCCCTTTGAGCGGCCCATTGGCAACCAGACTCGGATGGTCCTCGCGGTCGCTGAGAATCCACGCCTCCCCAATTGGGCCGTCTGGAAGCGGCGCATTCAGAAGGTTCGCCAAACGCCGCCCACCCCAAAGCCGGTACTGATAGATAGGCTCGAATCGCAGCGGATAGAGTTTTGTCTGATTCATGATGTCTCTTTGCTCTCGGCCTTCGCCACCAACCGCAGAGCGTGTTGAAACTCTCCTCGCAATTTGCGGTATTGCGTTTGAGCGGCCAGAGCTTCGGAACCTGGCTATTGACTGACGGGAACCGAGTGCGGATGCGTGCGAGGGACTAATGACAGGTCGACACTCGTTATATAGACGAACAGCGCGGCCCCGATAAAGAAGACGGCAGCCCAGAAGCGCCAATCGCGATGTACGCGCTTCCAGTAGGGGAGATGGTTGTGACCGGTCCTGACATGCGGTCCCTTCTCGTGAAGCGGATGTGCTCTCTCACTCATTGGTTCGCCGCATTCTTGATTGCATGTTCATTAGCTCCTGGTAAAACTTTTAAACTGCCACGGATAGGGGCTTGTCTTCCGACACAGGACGGACAGCATTGGGTGTTACAAGTTCGCGGTGGCCGTTTTTCTTCTCCTGGCCCAGTCCCATCGTCAGCGCCGTCAGCCCCGCGAGGCCGCCCAGCTGCATGGTTTCAATGGCGGAGCTGGGAACAATGACGATGGTGGAGTTTTGCTTCAAGCCTTCGTAGAGCATGTTCATGCCCCGCAGATGGAACGCGATGGGATCGTTGGCATAAGTCCGGGCCGCCTCTACGAACTTTTCGGCGACCTGCCGCTCCGAGTCACCCAGAATCACACGGGCCTGGCGTTCCCTTTCGGCCTGGGCCTGCATCGACATCGCGTTTTCCAAAGCAGGAGGAATCAGGACATCCTTGACCTCTACCGAAATGACGTTGATACCCCACGGCTCGGTGCGCTCATCGATGATCGCCAGCAATACACTGCTGATCTTGTCCCTGCCTTCGAGCATCTCCGAAAGCATCGTCTTGCCGATCACGTCGCGCAGTGCCGTTTGCGAAGCCCAGCTGATCGCGCTTCGGTAGTCGGCTACATCGAGGGCAGCCTTCTTGGGATCTACGATTTTCCAAAACAACACTGCATCCACGTCCACGGGCACCGTGTCTTTCGTTAGCGTCTTTTCGGCTTTGAAGGAACTCGTCAGGACGCGGGTGTCGATCCAGTAGGGGATGGTGTCGATGAGCGGTATGATCAAAAATAGTCCCGGCCCCCGAAGAGCTTGGAACTTGCCAAGTCGCAAGACGACCGCCCTGCTCCATTGATCCGCAACCTGAACGGCAGAAGAGACGATGTAGGCAACGACAATGGCGCATACAGCTATCCACATGCTGCCAAAATTAGCGGACACTCGATAGCTGGCATATGCGAGCGCCACACCGATGGACAGAATTACGATGAAAATCAATCCTTGAAACGATCTGTTCTTTGTCACCACTCTCACTCCTCTTCAATTTCCGCGACCGATAGCCCCAAATCGCATTCATTGCGGGCAATGAATGTGTGGGTCCTCCCGGAGCATCCAACTGCGGCTGCCGTCATACCTACCTGCACCCATAGATAGTGTCGGGCTCTGGAGATGCGAAAGCTGTGCAGTATTGCTCAGCATCCCGTCCGGATACTGATTTCGAGAAGGATGATTGTAGCGGCGGCACTGTTCATGAGTGCAAAAAGATGAAATCGATAGCCCCGCTCATTTGCGAACGAGATGTCGGAAGCACCGCGCGGGATTTGTGAACGGACTTTAGCTTGGTATTCGATAGCAGATCGCAGGAATTACTCTTCCGATCGCGCCAAGCGATCCACATGCATGGCGATCATCAAATCTTCCCGAGCAGGAACGACCAAAATCGCCGTCTTCGATTCGGATGTGCTGATCCGGCGGACGCCAGTTGCCTTTGCTTCATTTAACGGAGGGCTAACTGAAACCCCGAGGTTCTGCAGACCGCTGAGGATCTCGGCCCGCGCCAGCACATCGTGCTCCCCAACCCCTCCCGCGAAGACAATCGCGTCCAGGCCTTCCAAAAGCCAGCAGAAGCCTCCGATAGCTTTGGTCACGCTGCGCGTGAAGATCTTCAGTGCCAGTAGGGCTTGCACATCACCTTTGGCCGCTGCATGTCGCACGGCCTTTATATCGCCAGCCATTCCTGCCAGCGCGACCATCCCCGAGCCGTGATTCAAGATCGTCTCTACTGTTGAAATTGCGTTGCCACTATCACCCGTCTGTTGTCGCAGGAGATACAGGATCAGCCCGGGGTCGAGATCACCCGGCCGAGTTTCCATCACGACTCCTCCCGTCGGGGTCAGGCCCATGGTCGTGTCCACGGAGCAGCCATCGAGCAGGGCCGTGACGCTGCACCCGCTTCCGAGGTGCGCGATCACCATCCGCTGCGGAAATCCGGTGCCTTCGGCACGCGCCTGGACCCGCATCTGACGCACAATCGACTCGCAGCTCAACCCGTGAAATCCGTAACGCCGAACGCCTTGCTCGCGATACGTCCGCGGCACGGGGTAGGTACTCGCCTCTACCGGCATCGTCCGGTGAAATACAGTGTCGAAGCAGGCGTAGTGGGCGACAGCCGGAAATCGCTCCATCCCTTTGTGGATGACAGCGATTGCCGCTGGATCATGGAGCGGAGCGAATGTGACGGCCTCCTCAAGATCCTTCAGCACCTCAGTCGTAATCCTCTGATGCCCGTGCAGTTTCGCCCCGGGATGCACGACCCGATACCCGACTGCCTGGACCGGGGGCATCCTCGCCTCGCTCACTGTGTCCAGAACCAACTGCGCTGCTTCTTCCAGCGTCGCCGCCTTCACTCCGGATTTCCGGCGGCCCAGGCTGGGGCCATTCTCTCCCTGAAGTTCGAGTGTGGCATCCGGCTCCCCGATGTTGCTCACCTGCCCATCAAAAAGACAGCTTGGCTCAGATAGGTTCTTCCCAGGTCGGGAGTCGAACATCGAAAACTTGATGGATGAGGAGCCACTATTCACGACCAGTATGTGCATAAAACCGCCCTGTTGGAGACCTTCCCAGCAACCTAACAATCGCGTCCTGCGGAACTGCATTGGTTCTTTCTTCGACCGCGAATTCCACGTGGGTGGCCGTGACGTGGCCCGCGAGACCGGAAGTCTTCAAAAAGAATGGATAGGCACGCATATCTCTTTACTCATGAAGCAGAAAGGTCAGCAGCTCCTTATGCACTTTCAGGCTCCCGTTATAGTCGATCAGTCCCATCTTGCGAAATCGGTTCATGAAATGACTTACCCTGGATCGCGTAGTGCCGACCATTTCCGCCAGCGTCTCATGGCTCACCTTCAGGATTGCCGGCTCCGGCTTCGAGTACGGTCCAACGCCCGCCAGCATTAATAGAATTCTGGCTAATCGCTTTTCGCTGGAACTGAAGATCTAGTCCACGAACTCCTCCTCGATTCGATCGATTCGCCCAAGCAGATACGAGATGAAGAGCTTCGCAAAAGCGGGGTCTCCGTGAACACTGCGGGCAATCGTCGCTCGCTTCATTCGCGAGATGGTGGAGGGTTGAATTGCTGTCGTAGTAGAGATTCGCAGCGCTTGCGTGGCCACACAACCTTCGCCAAACAAGTCGCCGGGACGCAGGACGGCGATCACGGCTTTCTTTCCTCTCCTGGACGCGACCGTCAGCTTTACATTGCCATTCTGGATGTAGAACATCGCATCGGCCTTATCGCCTTGCGCGAAAATGGCCTGTCTGTTCCGGTAATCCCGAGTGGTCATTTGCGTGTCAGCCACCCGACTGAATAACGCTCGGGAATCGACAGTAGTTAGGCGTTTGTCGGTCATAGTTGCTTTCCCAATGCAGCGAGGCATTCGGCAATAGGTCAAGCCTATCGGCCCATCGAATGCCGTACTGGTCAATAGTGCTCACTCCTCTTACACAAGTATTACCGGGCCGCTAAGGCTCTCTAGATATCGCTCTCATCTAATTAAGTAGGAGGGGGCAACGGTATGCGAACAACGGGGAGCTTCAGAGACGACCGGACATTCACGCAGCCCGTCGTGTGGGTGACTACCCTC
>JBDTBI010000013.1:0-2737 GCA_039924215.1 Acidobacteriaceae bacterium | reverse complement strand
TAGAGAAAATTGCCATTCAGCGCGGAGCACAGCAACATCGAAATCCGGCTCTGAGCAAAACTGGAGGACTGGAAACTAAAATTGGTAGTCTCAACTTCTATGAGACATCGATTGAATACCTGCTTGTACAACCCGCGATAGGAACCCATGCACGGTACGTCGTCTGTCCTGGTTTTTGGAATTGCGTTCGCCATCCTTTCAGGCATCATGAATGGGATATTCACGCTTCCCATGCGATATCTTGGCCAATTGCCATGGGAAAACGTGTGGGCAATTGTCATGCTGGTGCCCTGCGTCCTTATGCCCATCACGATGGTCCTGATTGCGGTTCCAGGATTCGTGCATGTCCTCGCAGCCGCGCCCACCCACGCCGTGCTGTTCGCCTGCCTCCTGGGTTTCGCATGGGGTTTCGGAGCCATCATGTTCGGCCAGGGAGTCTCGGCCATCGGCATTTCCATGGGCAACACTCTGGCGCTCGCCATCAGCGCCTCCTTCGGTTCGGTACTTCCGATCCTCGTGCTGGCTCCCGCGCGGCTGCATCTGGCTCAAGGCCACGCGATCATACTTGGAATGCTGATCGGCGTGGCCGGCATTGTGTGCTTTGGCTACGCTGGTTTCCGCCGGGAACAGAGTCAGAAGGATCACATAGAGCTAACGCGTGGCAATATGGTGGGAAACGCCCGCCCGTTTGGGATCGGCCTTTTGCTTTGTACCGGCTCGGGACTCCTCTCCGCGATCTTCAACATCGGGTACAGCCTGGGGCAGCCCGTGATGCAGACCGCCGTCCGCATGGGATATAGCACATTCGCCGGAACTGACGTCATCTGGCTGCTGATGTTGACGTGCGGGTCGGTGCCCAGCCTGGTTTTCTGCGGGTATCTCCTCAGGAAAAATGGGACCTGGAAACAGTACGCCGCGCCGGGCTCCAAGCGGCTCTACATTCTGGTTATCGGCATGGGTTTGATGTGGGGCGGACACACCTACCTCTATGGATTTGCCTCTCCGAAACTAGGCAAGCTGGGCCCCGCCATCGGATGGCCGCTTACCCTGATGGCGGCACTCATCACGGTGAATGCTTGCGGATTTCTGGCCGGCGAATGGAAGCTCACCCGCCTGAGAGATCGTCAATGGATGGCGTTGGGCATGTTGGTGACGCTTGCCGCGATCGCCGTACTGGGATGGTCAAGCACGTTGGGGTAGTGGAATTTTTTTGTACGTGTGTAAAGCAAAAGATGACCCATGCCCCTCGAATTCCACTCAGGCAATTTCTATCCATTCACCTTACTGAGCGCTCCAGCCCCCATCCATCGGCAACGCGGTGCCGGTAATGTTTGCAGCGCTGTCTCCGCACAAAAAAACCGCCATTTCTGCGACCTGCTCGATGGTGGTGAACTGGAGCGACGGCTGTTTCTCCCGAAGCAATTCGCGCTTCGCTTCCTCCAACGGAATGCTTCTTCTCGCTTCCAGATCGTCTATCTGCGCTTGAATCAGTGCCGTCTGCACAAAGCCGGGGCAGATAGCATTGCAGGTGATATTTTCGGCAGCTGTCTCGAGAGCGACCACCTTTGTCAGCCCGACCAGCCCATGCTTTGCGGCAACGTAGGCGGCCTTATGAATGGAGGCGACCAGTCCGTGGATGGAGGCAATGTTAATAATTCTGCCCCAACCCTGCTTCCGCATTAGTGGAATCGCGGTTCGGATGACATGAAAAGAAGCGGAAAGATTCACCGCCAGAATTGCATCCCACCGGTCGACGGGAAAGTTCTCGATGGGAGAAACATGCTGGATGCCAGCGCAGTTGACGACGATGTCGACGGTTCCAAAGTGTTCCTTTGCCGCCAGAATCATGGCGACACAGTCCTCTGCACTGGAAAGATCCGCCGGGTGATAGATGGCTTGACAACCGTCATGCAGCTCCATCTGCCGCGTAAGCGCCGCGATCTTCTCGGGCTGCGCAAACCCATTGAGTACGACGTTACAGCCAGCCTTGGCAAACGCCTCTGCGATCCCCAGCCCAATACCGCTGGTGGAACCAGTAACTACAGCGGTGCGCCCGTGTAACATGAAGGGTTCTCCTGCCTACTTCGCCGAAGCGTCAGCCCCGTGAGGAGACAAACTCCGG
Organism: Acidobacteriaceae bacterium; assembly: GCA_039924215.1. Taxonomy (GTDB): domain Bacteria; phylum Acidobacteriota; class Terriglobia; order Terriglobales; family Acidobacteriaceae; genus JAKAAZ01. Next base: position 615 of record JBDTBI010000013.1, on the reverse strand, counting down.
ATATGGGCGATGATAGCCTTCCTGTCCGATGCGCGCATATTGGTGAGCGGTTCAGTTAGAAGTGAATATAGGATTCCAGTTGTAGTTGACGCGGCGCGTTCGCCTGTCAAGCAACAGTTTCGAACGCCGCTGAGTTACTTCTATGCGCGCATGACTCTCTTGGATTTGTTCAATCCGTTACTCGTGGATCGGTTAAATCTGCCGTCCCATGGATCGCAATTTTCATATTCCAACAGATATTCCCTTTCTGGTAATTATTCAATCCCCTCTAGAAATGGCAGAGACGCCGCGCATGCGCAGGAAGAGATAAGTGCGCCGATGGAGTCAGCGGAGGCGCGACGCAACAAATACAAAATATTCTTTGCGCGACATCTGTTTCATTCAGAAACTATTGGAAATAGAGGACTGATATACTCCGTTGAATGCAAAATCGGAGCGGATAAGCGTGGCAAAGACCTCGACGAAGCGCCTTTATTTAATTCCCATCCTGTCCAAAGCCCTGGATATCATGGAACTGCTTCAGGCTGAAAAAGCCCCGATGGCCCTGGAATCTATTTATAAGCGAACCCGTTTCTCAAAGACCAGTATCTATAGAATTCTCAAGACGCTGGTTCA
>JBDTBI010000012.1:0-5816 GCA_039924215.1 Acidobacteriaceae bacterium | reverse complement strand
ACTGATGCACATACAGATCGCTGTATTCCAGATTTAGCGGTAGGGAAAGGCCTTCGCGAGCAATTGCAGCGTTCAGCGTTGCGTTGACATCCAGATTCATCGTGTCGCCAAACTCGTACGGGCGGGATCCGCCGCTCGTCTCGACGCCGGTGGACAGTTCGCGGGTGTCATGGCGTCCGAAGGAAGCCTTGCCGAGCGATCCGAGCAGGTCGCGCAGCGTCTTGTATCCGAGAAAGTCCAGGGCTTTGTCCGTCACCTGAAACCGCGCCTGCGTCTCTGCCGCACCGGTTTTGCCTCCAGCGCCGACAGTGGAATGGATCTGCGGCGATTGGTCGAATGAGAGGTAATTTTCCTTTTCCATGCGCTCAATCAACTGCTCAATGAAGTCTTCGATCTGTCCACTTCCGAACATCTGGTCGATGCGTTCCTGGGTTGGGTCCTCGAATAGATCGCCATTCTCCAACGCCTGGCGCAGAGCTTCGCGCAGATTTTCCAATGTCTGCTGGTCGCCAAGCTCTTGAAACTGGCTGTAGGGAGAGCGGAATCCGGAGTCCAGCAAGTAATCCGCCAGCGCATCGAGGATGGATTCCAGCTCCAATTCCTCCGCCAGGCTTCCTGTGTATTTGCTGTATCGTATCCGTTTCATGTTTTTTCCCCGAGAAACAACGCCTTCGGCGAACTAGTTGTAGACCTTGCGCCCGCGCCGGACCGTCAAGTCGTCCGGATCGTTGTCCACGGAGGATCGTTCTCCGCCGCGCTCCGCACGCTCGCCGTAGTGTGCATATTTTTCCGGCGCTATGAAGCCTCGCTCTTCATTGCGGCTGATGCGGCGATGGGCCACCATGCCTTCCAAAAGGAATTCAGCCGCAGAAACGATGCGCTCGGGAGCATCCTGAGTATGGATGCCGAGCGGCACCAGTGTTTCCATCAATCCCTGAACTTGTTCCAGTTGGGCCAGCATGGCCGCGGCCGACTGATCCTCTTGCATTTTGATGTTGCCGCCCAGATTGAACCATTGCTCAATCTGCAGGGTGCTGATACCGGCGAAATAGTGATCGAATACCTCAGCGATGGATTGACGAACAATTTCACGGACGACGATTTCCGGCCCACGCATCTCGCCTTCATATTCAAGCTCAATTTTCCCCGTGATGCCTGGCAGAGCGCTGTACAGATCCCCGGCCCGCGGCACGGCCAGCGATTCTCCATGTTGAATCGCGCGGCGCTCCGCATTCGACACGACCAACTCCAGGGTGCTGATGGGCAGCCGCTGGCTGACGCCGCTGCGCCGATCGACCTTTTTATCTTCCCGCGCAACGAAGGCGATTTGCTCGACGATCGACCGGATGTAGCCGGGAATCTCCGTCTTCATCAACCCACGTTCTGTCCACGCTTCCTGGCTGGTGATGGTGATGCCTTCCACCAGGGTGAGGGGATAATGGGTGCGGATTTCTGAGCCGATGCGATCTTTCAGCGGCGTGACGATTTTCCCGCGCGCTGTGTAATCCTCCCGGTTGGCACTGAAGATCAAGGCGACATCCAGGGCCAGACGTACCGGATACCCTTTGATCTGTACATCCCCTTCCTGCATGATGTTGAACAACGCCACCTGAATCTTCCCGGCCAGATCGGGCAGTTCATTCAGAGCGAAGATACCGCGGTTCGCACGCGGCAGCAAGCCGTAGTGAATATTCATTTCGTTCGATAGCTGTTCTCCACTGCGGGCAGCCTTGATTGGATCCAGGTCTCCGATCAAGTCGGCCACGGTCACGTCTGGTGTAGCCAGCTTTTCCACGTACCGCTGTTCACGCGGCAGCCAGGCAATTGGGGTGGAATCTCCTTGCGTGGCAATACGCTCTCGGCAGGCCTTGCACAAAGGCGCGTATGGATTGTCGCGGATCTCGCAGCCTTCGATATACGGAATCGTTTCATCCAGCAGCGTTGTCAAGGCCCGCAGAATGCGGCTCTTCGCCTGCCCGCGCAGGCCGAGCAGGATAAAGTTTTGGCGCGATAGAACCGCATTCACAATCTGAGGGATGACAGTGTCATCGTAACCGACGATACCGGGGAACAACACCTCTTTTGCGCGCAGGCGTTCGATCAGATGCTCTCGCATCTCATCTTTTACGCTGCGCCGACCCAGACGCGCTTCAGAGTAGCGGGCGTCGTGTGCCAACTCGCCCAGTGTGTGAGGAAGTTGTTGTTTGTTCGACATTGATAGCCTCTCCTATATCCCCATGTGACTTAGACGGATTCCCGTACAGAATAGTCCTGTGTTCGCTTCGGTGCGCTGTTCCTTTTGATGCGCGGTGTTGTGTCGAGGACGCGAGCCGTGGATCGGAGCAGGAAATGCTGGCCGTGGGATCGACAATGCCACGCCAGATGGATGGTTTTACATCACATGGCCGTTGCGCGTGGCGGTTCTGGAATTTAGAGAGCCGCGCTGGAGCTTGGGGAGAATCAACTTGTAAAACTCGAGCAGGCGGGTGGTGCGCTCGGCATCGGAATGAAGATGGAGCAGCTCCTGTTTGAATTAAAGATCTGCAGGAATCGCAGACGCGAGGACAAACGCCACGGGCTGATTCAAGTCCAGCTGCGGAAACTCGACGAGCCCCTCTCCTGAGAGCTCGATCATTTCCATATGCAAGGCCGCACATTGTTCGCGATCGCGGCGCGTGGAGACCGGTTCCCGGTCCGTGAGGAAATCGACCTCTGCCTCAAGAAAACTTCGGCCATCCTGCAGCGATTCAATTTCAAACCTGCGTTCCCCGCGGCACAGTATGTCCATCCGGCCATCGGGATAGCGGTCGATTACCGCGACCACGCTGGCGGTGCATCCCACAATCGCCAATCCATCCCGGCGGGCGCGCACCAAGCCGAACTCATTGTGGTGTTGGATGCATTCGCCAATCATTTCCTTGTAGCGGTCTTCAAAAATGTGCAGCGGCAGCGGCGCTCCGGGGAACAGCACGACATCGAGCGGGAATAACGGAATCCTCATTCAATCTCCAGCATGCAACTGCTGGCCTTTCTTTAAGGAAAGGCTGCGTGGAGCTTCATTTTCACGCTATGCATCTTCAGGAGAAATGCTCTAGCGGTCCTGATCGGACAATTCGCCCAGCATTCCTTCCATTTCCGTCAGGGCATGCCGATTTTGAGTGCGGCGGGCGGATGCAATGCCTGCGCGCAATCGTTCCTCGGCCTGTTGCGTGTTACCCGTGGCAGCCAATGTTTGTGCTGCCATCTGATACCCCGCCGTATAGTCGGGATGCCGTCGTTGCAATTCATCGAACTGCTCCAGCGCCAGGTTGGTATCGCCTCGCTGGCTGTACTCGACGGCCAGCCCGTATCGAGCAAATGCGTGGTTTGGATCCTGCGCAAGAATTTCAGTAAATACCGCTACTTTGTCTGTGCTCATCATCGCTCGAATCAAAAGAAGCTGGCGTGTTCTTGATCTCTGAACCGCCATTTCCACCTTACGGCGTCAGGCGATACATCTCAAGCTCCATCGCTGGGAAGATTTTCGCAGCGTAAAATAGAAAGGTTCCCTTTGTGATTGTGTCTACTCCGTGAGCAGGCGCGATCCGGCGGAGGATGAGCAAAATGGCCGTAGCCGACGGAAGCGGCACCCAATGGAAAGGGACCATGACACGAAAGAGCCTATGAAATGAAAGAGACTATGACAGCGGCGCTTCAGCCACGGGCTGTATCCGAGTCCCAGTCGGAAATGGCGGAATTGGTACTGCCGAACGATACCAATCCACTGGGCCATCTGCTGGGCGGACGGCTCATGTTGTTTATCGATCTGGTTAGCGCCATGGCAGCGTCTCGACATGCCCGCGCGCATGTCGTAACAGCATCGATGGAGCATATCGATTTTATTGCCCCTGTACATGTCGGCAATCTCTTGATTTTGAAGGCCTCCGTCAATCGCGCATTTCAAACCTCGATGGAAGTTGGAGTCAAGGCATGGGCGGAAAATGTCATCCAGGGCTCGCGCAACCATATTGCTTCCGCCTATCTCACATTTGTCGCTATCGATGCGGATGGACGGCGGCTGCCGGTTCCCTCCATCGTGGCCGAAAGCGTTGAGGAAATTCGTCGATTCGAGGACGCCGGCCGGCGACGGCAACGGAGAGAACAGGAAAAGGAACGGAAGCGCCAGAACCGCGCCACATATGAATCTGCGGCGAAAGCCAGCGTCTAAATCGTTGGTGCGTGTGCCGGTTTCGCGGTATCGGCCTCGCACAAAATCTGTGATTCAAAACAATGGAAAACCGCAGCACAAGATTTTCGAAGGAGTGATTCTATGGGACACATGCCAGGAAAAGTTCCGGAGGCGCCACAGCCTCTGCCGGGGATTCGCCACATCATAGCCGTGGGCTCAGGCAAGGGTGGCGTCGGTAAAACCACCGTAGCCGTGAACCTGGCAATTTCGTTGGCCCGGCTAGGCAACCGAGTGGGACTGCTCGACGCCGATGTCTATGGACCCAACGTGCCGCTGATGATGGGCAGCCGGGAGCAGCCGCGCGTGCTGGAGGGAAGTCGAATTGGGCCGGTCGAAGCCCATGGGGTGAAGTTGATCTCGATTGGCTCCATCTCCCCTGGCGATAAGCCCATGGTCATGCGCGGCCCCATGCTGCACCAAATTATTCGCCAGTTTTTGAAGCAGGTGGAGTGGGGCGAGCTGGACTACCTGATCGTCGATTTGCCGCCGGGCACCGGCGATGTTGTCATCTCACTGGTCCAGACGGCGCCATTGACCGGTGCAATCGTTGTTTCGACGCCTTCGGACGTGGCCTTGCAGGATGGCCGCAAAGCCATTGCAATGTTTCGCCAGGTGAAGGTCGATGTGCTGGGCGTCGTCGAAAATATGAGCGCCTTTACCTGCCCGCATTGCCACCATGAAATCGATATTTTTTCCAAAGGTGGAGTCGAACGAATGGCCAAAGAATCCCAGATCGCATTCCTGGGTTCCGTCGCGCTGGACCCAGAGATTCGCTACGGCGGCGATCGCGGTCTGCCAATTTCCCTGGCGGGCGAGCTTTCTGAACGTGCTGCCCCGTTTTATCAAGTTGCGCGCCAGTTGGCCGAACTCGCCCAGGAACATGCATCGAAAGAAACGAACGTTCTGGAGATTCGCTGAAGCGAATTCTTCAGTGGTGCAACAAATGAATCCAAGCATCACGCCACTTTTCCTAAGGGGAAGCGGCCCTGAAAATACCCGGGCGGGACCGGAATCGAAACCCGCCGCCAGGCTTTGCCCATGATCCTTCCCTTTGTCAGGGAATTTTTTGCGGACCTAGAGAAGTCGAATTCCATCGACCGTGTGCGGCAGCCACTGGCCAGCGGTGTGGGTCGCCGCCGCATTTCCGGATTGACGGCGGTGGCGCGCGCCATCTATTTGCCGTTGCTGGTGCGGCTGTCGAAAACACCTGTTTTCGTTGTTGTCTCCGACAATTACGCCGCGGAGGCATTGCAGTTGGCGGTTCAGGCTGCCTGCGAATTGACCGGTGAGGTGGACAGGGACGCTGTTGTTCGACTGCCCGCGCACGATGTGCTGCCGTTTGAAAACCTTTCGCCCCATTCAGACATTCTGGAACAGCGCGCCGTCACCCTGTGGAAGATTGCCCGAGGTGCCGCCCGGGTGATCATCCTGCCGATCGAATCGGCCTGCTACCGCGTTTTCTCCGCGCAGCATTATGCCAATCTAGCATGTACACTGCGCCGCGGAGAAGAAACCGATCCTGAAACCTTGGTGGAGCATCTGGCCAGCGTCGGCTATCAGTCAGTCGATATGGTGGAGATGCGCGGTC
>JBDTBI010000011.1:0-3763 GCA_039924215.1 Acidobacteriaceae bacterium | reverse complement strand
CTAAGACCCGAAGAAGAAGTGATCGTAATCTTCTGGTCCTTGCCCGTCGCATTGTCCTTGGCGGTCACGTTCAAAATGCCGTTTGCATCGATATCGAACGTCACCTCGATCTGAGGAATTCCCCTTTGCGCCGGCGGAATTCCGCTCAACTTGAACTTGCCCAGCGTACGATTCTGGTTTGCCATCGGCCGTTCGCCTTGCAGTACATGGACCTCCACTTCTGTCTGGCTGTCCGCTGCCGTCGAGAACGTTTCCGTCTTCTTGGTCGGAATCGTCGTATTGCGCGGAATCATCGGCGTAGCCACCCCGCCCAGCGTTTCAATGGACAGAGTTAACGGCGACACATCCAGCAGCAGCAGGTCCTTTACCTCACCGCCTAGCACGCCTGCCTGTACCGCTGCTCCAATCGCCACCACTTCATCCGGATTCACTCCCCTATGCGGCTCCTTGCCGAACAGGTCCTTCACAATCTGCTGAATCCTGGGCATGCGCGTCTGTCCGCCAACCAGCACCACTTCGTCAATCTTGCTGGCATCGACACCGGCGTCGCTCAGAGCCTGCTTACAGGGTCCAACCGAGCGTTGCAGCAGATCATCCACCAACTGCTCCAGTTTGGCGCGCGTCAGCTTCTCTACCAGGTGCTTCGGACCGCTCGCATCCGCAGTCACGAAGGGCAGGTTAATCTCAGTCTCCACCGCTGTGGAAAGCTCGATCTTTGCCCGCTCTGCTGCATCCTTTAACCGCTGCAAGGCCATTTCGTTGCCCTTGTCACGCAGGTTCAGCCCTTCTTTTTTCTTGAACTCATCGATGAGCCACTCCACAATCCTCTGGTCGATGTTGTCACCGCCCAGGTGGGTATCGCCGTTGGTGGACTTTACCTCGATGACACCTTCGCCCACTTCCAGCACGGAAACGTCAAACGTACCGCCACCAAAGTCATATACGACGATGGTTTCGTCTTTCTTCTTATCGAGTCCGTAGGCGAGTGCTGCCGCCGTCGGCTCGTTAACAATCCGTTTTACATCCAGGCCGGCGATCTTGCCGGCATCCTTGGTCGCCTGCCGCTGCGCATCGTTGAAATATGCAGGTACCGTAATGACGGCCTCTGACACGGACTGACCTAGATAGTCTTCCGCAGCCTTCTTCAGCTTCTGCAGAATCATCGCCGAAATTTCTGGCGGCGTGTAATCCTTGCCCTGCGCCTCAACGTCAATGTGGTCCCCCTGCTGCTTCACCTTGTATGGGACCATCTTCATCTCATCGTTGACCTCGTTGTAGCGACGTCCCATGAAACGCTTGATCGAATAAACCGTGTTGTCAGGATTCGTGATTGCCTGCCGCTTGGCCACCTGGCCCACCAGCCGCTCTCCGCCCTTGGTAAAAGCCACGACGGATGGCGTTGTCCGGCCACCCTCTTCGTTGGGGATCACTTTCGGCTCGCCGCCTTCCATGACAGCAACAACCGAGTTGGTGGTACCCAAGTCAATTCCTATGATTTTCCCCATAATGTCCCTCTTTTGACAGCTATTACCCGCAGACCGGATGGTATCAGTATCACGCTTGAGTGTCTTACTGTCAACTTAATTGATGCAGCTTATCCCCATCAAGATGCAGACCCCCACGCTTTTTTAGAAAAAATATTGCCCTCACCCTGATTTCTCGCTCCCGGCGCTCCGTTTTATGGCCCGCAAAACCGCTTTTCAGCTTTACTTCGGCGGGCGCAACGTATACGGCGAGCAGCATGGAGTCCGCACCGGTCCAAATTCCATCAATTCCACCCGCGTGCGATCTGGATCATATAGATTCAATTGCCATTTGCCATCCCGTCCCACTTGCGGCTCCTGACCCGGAGCGGAGTCCCAATGGCGTTGTGCCAGCAAATCGGCCGCCTGGTGAGTATCCGGCGCTCCCAGTGCGAGGTGGTTCACAACTCCACTTTCCGGTTCGACTCGGGTAGCCGGGTTTATCATCATGTACTCGATCCAATCCGTACCTTCTGGCACCTGCATATCGATCCAGTCCGTCCTGCCCTCTCCTGATCCACCTCGCCAGCCTTCGCGAAATCCTAAAACGTCATGGAAAAAGTGGTCCTCCGCGGCTCGGTCACGCACCACGAATCCCGCATGTAGAATATGATGCGAAATTGGCTGATTCGGCTCGGAACTGGCATTCGTTGCAGCCTGGGGAACCGGGCGGGCATGAGCCGGCAACTGTACGAATTGGATTCGATGGCCTACCGGGTCTTTCACCCAGAAAAAGTGTGCGCCATTCCCCTCCATCTGGATATCTCCTTCGACCGGGACCTCCCGGCTCAGCAAATATCGCCGTAATGCTTGCGCGTCCGACGTGGCGAAGGCAACGTAGGCCAGATCATCCATCTCACCATGCGGCAGCGGCTCCACTTCAATAGACTGCACAGAGTTCACTCGATACTCAAGAAGCGCAACGGTGCCGGTGTCGATTTGTCGGAGTCCAAGCAGCTTTCCGTAAAATTGCTGCGACTTTCCCAGATCTGAGCTATACAGGGAAACCTTCGCAATGCCCGTAATCGGCGGGCGCACAGACGTTGTCTGCGCTCCCAGAATGGCGGGCAAACCGACAAGAACAGCTAGGACAAACGCCTGGAATCGCAACACACAATCGCCTCTTTCCGCAACAGAAAATACTAGCAAAAAAGCCGAGTCTCCGTCTGTCACAGCCTCCGTGATCAAACAGAAAGGCCGCACAATCGAGTTGCGCGGCCTTCAAGCGAACCTGTAAATAGATGCCTACCGACCGATGTAGGCTTTCTTGCTGACAACCTTGACAACATCCGTGGCGCCATTCGTTGCGGCAGATTCAGCAAAAACCTCTGCCTGTCAGGAATGCCTTATTGCTGCGTTACCGCACTCGCATAAAACTGATCAAGATCGGCCTTCAGTTGTTTCAGCGCATCCACGTTCAGGTAAATCATGTGGCCGGAAGGGTAGTAAGCGAAGCGAATATTCTGGCGCAGGGTTGGATCCAACTGCATATGAGAAATATCGAACTCTGTCTTGAAAAACGGCGTGGCCACGTCAAAATAGCCATTGGCGGAAAAAAGTTTCAGGTGCGGATTTTCCCGCATGGCCGCTCCCAGGTCTAGCGCAACGTCAGGAAGCTGCTGCTCCCCTCCTCGGCCGGGACCTCCACCCGGTGCCCGGTGTTTGTCGTCCCACTTGAAATCCGGCCCGTACGCTGTTGCCTTATACGTCATGTCGGAGCTGAACTTCAGGTCCGTGGCCAGGTAGTTATGGAATGCGGCAACAAAGGCTCCCGTGATGCCCGTGTCCGACGGGTCGTAGCTTGGGACCTCACCGATGGCATCCACGTCAATCCCCTCAAAGCGTGCGTCGTAGCGGCCTAGTGTACGCCGGTCCCCCCGCAGCAGCTCTTTGCGGAAGTCCGACGCCGACACGCGAAGATTGGCATCCTTCCAGTACTGGACGCTAAGGCCAGTCATCTGACTCAACTTCTGGGCCACCTGGTCTTCTTCGGAAGGACTCAGATTTTGTCCCTGCCATAACGCTTCCGCATATGGCCCGCGAGCATAGGCCCGCACTTGTTCCAAAAAGGCTGGTAAATCGGCCGGCTTGTTGGCCAGCTTGTTGTGATACCAGGCGATCGCCGCAAAGGAAGGCAGAAAGCCGATGTATTCCGTATCCGTTCCCGGTACGCTGTCGTTGTAGTTGAGAATCGACGAAATGAGCGTTACTCCATTCAGAGAAATGCCGCTCTGCTGCAG
>JBDTBI010000010.1:0-4303 GCA_039924215.1 Acidobacteriaceae bacterium | reverse complement strand
CTGAATCCTGCACCTCAATGGATTCCAGCCACGCATTTTCCCTGGGAGGCTGATAGAAGTGGCCGTGGATACATAGAAATCGTTGGGGCGCGGTCATGCCACGCTCCGCTTTGTTTTCGCTTCCGTGTCGAGCGCAAGATCGCACGCACGCCATAAATACCAGCTGGCGACCGAATGCCATGGATGCCAGCGCGCCGCCCGACGCCGTATGGTGTTGGCGCTGGGAAGATCGGCCAGCGTAACCGGCATTCCAGGGCGAAGTTTGCCGAAAGTTAGCGCGAAACCCTTGCGGACACCATAATCGGAGACGGGCAGGACATTGGGCCGCCCCATGCGGAAAATGAGCAGCATTTGTACCGTCCAGATGCCGATTCCGCGCACTTCGGTCAATCGCTCGCAGATTTCTTCATCGGTCATGCGATGCAATTTTGCCAGCGGCGGCACGATGCCCGACGCGCTTTTCTCGGCAAGATCGCGGACGGCGAGTTGTTTGCCGGCAGAGAGGCCCGCGGTCCGCAGCACGTCCTCCTTCAGGCGGAGCAGCGCCTGCGGGGTTGGCGTCGCATCCGGAAACAGCTCCAGAACGCGGCCATGGATGGCCTTTGCAGCACGACCGTGGAGTTGCTGGTAGATGATCGACTCGAGCAGCGCTTCAAATGTGGAATGGGTTGGCTTTAGGCGCAGGCCAAAGAGTCCGCAGCGCGTCACCAGCTTTGCAAGACGCGCATCGGCCGCCGTCACTTGCTGACACGCGACTCTATAGTCATAACGAACCTTGCGGGGACTGCCAGTCATTTCTTCCAGTTTATACAATGCGCTGCTCTGTCACACCGACACGATGCGCGGCGATCCGCGAGAAATCGGAAAAATCCCCGAGCGCATCCAGATCCACTCGATTTCGTTTTGAGAGAGTGGCGCTGCGAAACGCCTGAAATGACGCGGATTTTTCAATGCTTCGTGGATGCGGGAATCAGCGCAATCATTGTGGAGAAGAGCGGATATCACAGCGGATGAAAGGCTACGCGAAAAAAAATTTGTCGTAGATGCGGAATTTTTTATTTTTGTTGGCTACAAATATTGACGAATTCCATGGATGTTGCTTTATACTTTCGATTGCACTCAAGATCATTATTTTTGGCTCTCAAATTTTCGCTCCTCAACGAGTACGCAATGCATTTAGCCCCGGTCCGCTCGATCACCCATAACGGCATGTACGCCGAGCAATCAAGTAGGGAAGTAATCTAAAAATGGCGCAGATTTTTGATCGCAGTTCCAATTCCCTGACCCGCCTCAGTCTGGTTCTCTATGGAGTGATTCTCATTGCGATGGGGGTTACCCTGAATTACCTGCAGCGCTCTCCATGGGTGACCCGCCAGGGCCAGCGTGCGCCGCAGCCGGTTCCGTTCAGCCACGAACATCACGTGCAGGGGCTCGGGCTGCAGTGCCAGTACTGTCACACCTCGGTGGAAAAATCCAGCTACGCGGGCATTCCCCCGACGAAGACCTGCATGAACTGCCACGCTCAAATCTGGACCAATGCCGCGCTGCTGGAGCCGGTCCGCGATAGCTGGGCGACGGGTCAGTCCATCGTCTGGACTAAAGTCCACGATCTGCCCGACTTTGTGTATTTCGATCACTCCATCCACGTGAATAAAGGCCTTGGCTGCTCCACGTGCCATGGCCGCATCGACAAGATGCCTCTGACGTATCAGGCCAATACGCTGCAAATGGAGTGGTGTTTGAATTGTCACCGCAATCCCGCAAAGAATCTGCGACCGACTTCGGAAATTTATCAGATGGCCTGGACCGGGCCGTCATCCCGACATCCGGTGTGGTGTACCAATCAGCCCACGACGCCTGGAGTTCCCACCGCGCAACTTGTCAATTGCACTACGCGGAATCCTGACAATGATGGTGCGCAAGTTGCAGTTCTTGATATGCCGTCCCGTCCGCACACAGGTCCGCAGTCGCCGCATTTCAATGGCATGAAGAGATGGTCTTCTCCTGAAGGCGGATCGGTCCTCGCTCCGGTTCCAGTCAATCCGCACTATTTGAAATTCACCAACCAGGAATCCCTGGGCAAGTACCTGCTGGTGCAGTATCACATTCGTCCGCCGCAACAGCTGACCAGCTGTGATACGTGTCATCGATGATGCGCGGTATGCAGGGAAACATGCAGCAGGTTCCAGATGTAGCAATGAAAGACAACCACGAAGGTCAAGATTCGAAGATGGAAAACGAACACGAGACCGTACCAGCCGATTCCGCGGGAAAGTCCAAAACGGCTCAATTGGTAGAGGCTGCGCAGGCGCGCCTGGCGGGCAAGACCGGCAAGCGCTATTGGCAGACGATCGATGAATTGGCCGACACGCCGGATTTCCAGGATGCCTTGCGACGCGAATTTCCGCAGCACGCCTCGGAATGGGTAGATCCTGTTTCCCGCCGCGGATTCATGAAGCTGATGGGCGCCTCGATTGCCCTGGCCGGGCTGACCGGATGCACGAAGCAGCCGGACGAGCCGATTTATCCCTACGTGAAGCAGCCAGAAGATCTTGTCCTGGGAATACCAGTCTATTTCGCCACCGCGCATCCGTTCCCTATGGGCTCGGTGCCATTGCTCGTCAAAAGCGATGCGTATCGGCCCGTTAAAGTGGACGGCAATCCGGAACACCCGATGAACCACGGCACTTCCGATCCCTTTACCCAGGGAACGTTGCTGGGGATGTACGATCCGGACCGTTCCAAGCGGACTCTTTATCGCGGCGACCCGCGCGACTATATCAATTTTGTTGCGGATTTCAGGGCGATGCTGGAATCGAAAGCCTCCAGCGGCGGCCAGGGGCTCTATTTTCTTAGTGGAACCGTCGTGTCTCCCACGCTTGCAGCACAGTGGAAGAGTGCAAGCGCGAAATATCCCAATGCCAAGTGGATCCAGTATGAGCCGGTCAATCGCGACTCGGCGCGGATCGCGTCCAAACAGGCATTTGGCGATTACTTTGACCCGCAGTACAAGTTAGATCAGGCCGACGTGGTTCTTGCGCTCGACGCGGACTTTTTGTCGGGACTCTGGCATCCCGGATTCCTGAAACTGGCCGCGGACTATGCCGAGCGGCGCTCGTTACGCCCGGGCGTCGAAATGAATCGTATGTATGCGGTCGAAAGCACGCCTTCGACCACCGGCTTCAAGGCGGATCATCGCCTGCGGATGCGCGCCAGTCAGATGGAGGGCTTTGCGTCAGCCGTGGCGGCTGCGGTCGGTGTGGGAGCGGCTCCCTCTGGTGCTGCATGGACAGCAGAACAGACAGCGTATCTGAATGCGGTAGCCAAAGACCTGAAGGCAAATGCTGGGAAATGCGTTGTCATTCCGGGAGAACAAGCTGCGCCGGGAGTGCATCTGGCGGCCATTGCGATCAATCAGGCGCTTGGCAACGTCGGTAAAACCGTGGTCTACACGGAAACCGTGAATCCGATGCCGACCGTGCAAATCGATGAAATGAAGCAGTTGGTTCAGGATCTGAACGCTGGCAAGGTTGATTGGCTGGTCATTCTGGATACGAACCCGGTCTACGACGCACCGGCGGACCTCGGCTTTGAAAAAGCCATGGGCCACGCCAAGACAGTGGCGCACCTGGGCCTGTATGTTGATGAGACCGGAGAGATTGCCGACTGGCATATCAACGGGACCCATTATCTCGAAATGTGGTCCGATGTCCGCGCCTACGACGGCACCGTCAGCATCGTGCAGCCGATGATCGATCCGCTTTATGGCGGCAAATCGGCCCATCAAATTGTTCAGCTCCTGCTGACCGATCCGGACCTGTCTCCCAATGCGGCGGTACAGCTAACCTGGGCGAAGGCAGTCGGTGGAACGAACGTGGATACGAATGGCGACAGCACCGGACCGCTGAGCCCCGGATGGCGCAAGGCCCTGCACGACGGATGGATTGCAAATACCGCGTTTGCCGTGAAGACGGTGTCCGCGAAGAACCTTTCGTTGCCCGCGGTGTCTGTGCCGGATGCTTCCCTCATGGAAGTCATCTTCCGTCCCGATCCCACCATTTACGACGGCCGGTACGCCAATCTGGGCTGGATGCAGGAACTTCCCAAGCCGATCACGAATCTTTCCTGGGACAATGCCGCTTTGATGAGCATTCCAACCCTGGTCAAGCTGAACGCCAGCGAAAGCGACGTGGTTGAAATTGAGTATCAGGGCAGGAAGATCAAGGCTTCTGTGATGGTTGCGCCGGGGCATCCCGACCAAAGCATCACGATGTATCTGGGGTATGGCCGACGCAGCGCGGGA
>JBDTBI010000009.1:0-3182 GCA_039924215.1 Acidobacteriaceae bacterium | reverse complement strand
GACGACATCTTCAACCGCATGTCCGCGTACATGGAGACGCCCGCGGCCGCATGAGACACGAATCACCCGCATTCCTACGCATCCAGAAGGCCCGAACTACGTTGCTTCTGGACCACCCTTTCTTCGGTTCGCTCTTGTTCCGACTGAAAGGGCGCGAGAGCCGCTCCATCAAAACAATGGCGACCGACGGTGTGTCGCTCTACTGGAATCCTGAATTTGTCGACACGCTCAACGCTGCGAGCCTGGCTGGAACGCTGGCTCACGAAGTGATGCACCCGGCGCTTCACCATCATGCGCGGCGTTGCGGACGTGATCCGAAGCGATGGAACGAAGCCTGCGACTATGCGATCAATCCACTCTTGCTGGATGCCGGGCTCAGTCTCCCAGACGGCGTCCTGGTCGACAGCAGATTCCGCGAGATGAGTGCGGAGCAGATCTACAACCACCTCGAGGCCGAGGCTGAACAGGAGCCCGGCGACCACGACGAAGAGACCGAGTCAAGGAGGGACGGAACGGGGAACGACTCGCCATCGAGCAAACCAGATGAGCCTTCGGCACCCGTTACCGAAGGTGGGATCGGGCAGGTACTCGATGCGCCATTGCCCGACGACCATACTCCGACGATCGAGGAACAGGTCAGGGAGTGGAGTGTCGCGGTCAACCAGGCGGTGACGGTCGCGAAACAAGCCGGCAAAGTGCCGGCCGGGATCGAACGGACACTCGAGGGGGCGGCAGAGGCCGCGGTCGATTGGCGCGAACTGCTGCATCGGCTCTGGTCCGAAACAACGCCAGCCGACTACAGCTGGATGCGCCCCAATCGGCGCCACATCTGGGCCGGCCTCTATTTGCCCGGAGTGATGCGGGAGGGCGTCGGTGAGATCGCCATTGCGGTCGATTGCTCCGGTTCCGTGAACTCGCGGCAGTTGCGGCTCTTCGAGGCCGAGGTTCGCTCAATCCTCGAAGGTCAGCGCCCGCAGTGCGTCTATGTTCTTTACTTCGACACGGTGGTGCATAAGGTCGAAACCTTCGAAGCGGGCCAGCGTGTCTCCCTTGACCCCGTAGGCGGTGGAGGTACCGAGTTCGGGCCGTGCTTCGAATGGCTCGATGAACATGGCGTGGTGCCTCAGACGCTGGTCTTTCTCACTGATCTCTACGGAACCTTTCCATCTTCCGAACCTGCGTACCCAGTCCTATGGGCTTCGACCGGGAGCCGTAAAGCTCCATTCGGCGAAGTCATCCCCATGCAGGCTGCCTGATTCGACCAGGCCGGACAGAAGGACGGGAGGTCCACGGTGAATCAACACTTTCGTATTTATACCGACGGCTCCTCGATCGGCAATCCCGGCCCCGGTGGTTGGGGTGCGGTCATCATCGAGCGAAACCAGAGACGTGAAATGTTCGGAGCGTTACCCTGGACGACTATCTCGGAGATGGAACTCCTCGCGGCGATCGAGGCACTCCGCTCGATGCCAACAGGTGCGCGAATCGAACTGTATTCCGATTCAGAGCTGCTGATTTACGGCATGCGAGGCTTCGTCCTTCGGTGGCAGGACCGGGGATGGCGGAACAGGCGCGGTGCGGCGTTGCAGCACCGGAATCTGTGGACCCAGCTCATGCGCCTCAATGGCGAGCTTCACATTCAATGGCGATGGCTCCGTGGGCACAATGGCCATCCACAGCAGACTCGCGCAGACGCTCTTGCATACGGTGCCGCTAAGAGTCTGCTTACCAACCAGCGCCTCGCGGCCTGACACAACCCTCTGTCCCTTTCGCGCCCGAGAGGGAAGGGACGCCATTTCAAGTTGGAGAATTCCCGATGACTACGATTGCTGCATCAAGCTCGTTATTTGAAATCG
The DNA here is from genome assembly GCA_039924215.1 of Acidobacteriaceae bacterium. Classification (GTDB taxonomy): domain Bacteria; phylum Acidobacteriota; class Terriglobia; order Terriglobales; family Acidobacteriaceae; genus JAKAAZ01. The sequence goes on along the minus strand of JBDTBI010000009.1, from coordinate 1,326 downwards.
ATATAGAGCTGGACGACCTGCTCGACCAGATCGAGGAGCAGGTAGAAGCCAGCGGAGAATCTTCCGAGGAGTTGCTTTCACGTTTCCGTCAGTTTTGTGAGGCTCAGGGAGAGAAAGTCGACCGGATCGGACGCTTCATACGCACGATGGAGAACCGCGAACAGCTCTGCCGAACCGAGGCAGCAAGGCTGACGGATCGGGCGCGCTCTGCATCCGGCAAGATCGTGCGAACCAAGAATATGGTCCTCTTCTACCTGCTGAGCCGAGATCTCAAGAAGATTGAAGGCCATCAGTTCACGTTGCGAGCGCAGAAGAACAGCCAGGACTCGGTGCGCATCACCGAACAGGCGGCGGTGCCGAAGTGCTATTGCAGGATTGAAGCGCGGATCCCTGGAGTGATCTGGGAGACGGTATTGTCGCTTCTGCCGGACGAACTTGCCAGGACGCTGGAGTCCTCCGTCCAGGATGCTCCTCCGGACAATGACGCCATCAAGGCCGCGGTGGCACAGAATGAGCAGGTGCCTGGCGCACAGGTGCAGAGGGGATGGCACGTGAGAGTGGCCTGAACTCCGGTCAGTCTTCCCTTCGCCTAAACCATCATAAAACCAACCTTGAGCAGCGGCCGCGTGTGCCACTCGTGTGCCGCCTTTTTCTTTTTAGGAGGCTGCATGGCACGCAAGACAGGCCAGATCATCCGCCGCGGACCGAGCACCTGGCTCGTCCGCATCTACACCGGCCGCAATCCCGAGACCGGAAAACGCCAGTACATCGGCAAAACCATCCAGGGCGGGTTACGCGCCGCGCAGGCCCACCTCAACCGCATGCTCGGGGAGCGCGACCTTGGCCGGAATATCCGCTCCTCCCGGCAGACCCTCGGCCAGTATCTCGATCACTGGCTGAGCATCAGTGCCCAGCCAAGGCTGCGGGCCAAGAGCTTCCGCGACTACACAGGTCTGCTCGCACGGTATGTTCGACCTCGACTGGGCAGAAGACCGCTTGGGGAGTTAACGCCTGCGGAGATCCAGACGCTCTACAGCGAGCTCCTCACCCGGCCGCTGTCGGCGCGCACGATCCGTTACACGCATGCGGTCCTCTTCTCGGCCCTGCGGCAGGAGGTGCGATGGAAGCTGCTTCTTTCGAACCCGGCTGAGGATGTCGATCTGCCCCGGCAGTCACGGAGGCGTTTCACGATATTCGACGTGGAGCAGGCGAAACTCTTCATAGCAGCGATTGCAGGGCACAAGTATGAGGCGTTGTTAGCTCTCGCGATGACCACGGGCATGCGGCCCAGCGAGTATCTGGCGCTCACCTGGTCGGACTTCGATC
>JBDTBI010000008.1:0-5592 GCA_039924215.1 Acidobacteriaceae bacterium | reverse complement strand
TTGCGCTCGCACACATTGATCTCTTTTCCATCGTCGAGCGCGATGTATACCAGGCCAACGGGTTTTTCTTCCGAACCGCCGTTGGGACCGGCGATGCCAGTGATACCGACCCCAATGGCGGCCTGGGTACGGCGGCGGATTCCATGTGCCAGCGCTTCGGCAACCTCTCGGCTGACCGCGCCTTTTTCCTCAATCAAATCTTCCGGTACATCGGCGAATTGCGTCTTCAGTTCATTAGAGTAGACGACCGCTCCGCCCAGGAAGGAGCGGGAACTGCCGGGGACACTGGTGAGTCGCTGCGCCAGCAGTCCGCCGGTGCAACTTTCGGCGACGGCCAGGGTGGTGCCGTGAAATCCAAGATAGTAGAGAACGATTTGCTCAAGAGATTCCCCGTTGGAAGCGAAGATGGTATCTTCCATTTCTTCTTCAATCCGGCTGGCCAGGTCATTGACGCGGGACTGCGCCACTTCCAGAATTGCCTTGGCGCAGTGCAGGTGCAACTGAATCTCCCCGGCGTGCGCGAGAATCGTCGTTTCGACATCTGTGAAGCGGGTGTAGATAGGAGCGACGCGTGCGTCCACTTCCGATTCGGGAAGCATGGCGATTTTGAGAACGCGGTGGGCGATGTGACGTGTCGGCAAGGCCGCTGTCAGACGCGGCAAACATTCGGCGGCGAACAGTGCCTCCATTTCGGCAGGTGGCCCGGGTAGCAGAATGACCAGCTTGCGATGCTCTGCCACGACGATATCCAGCCACTGGCCTGGCGCGGAGCCATGGGCGTTGGGCAAAACCTCGGCGCCATCGATCAGGTCCGCCTGCTTGGAGTTGTTGGGGGGCATGCTGGCGCGGCGCTGGGCGAAACGCTTGTAGAGCGCGGCGAGCAGGTCAGTGTTGCGACGCAGACGCCTTCCCAGGGATTCCGCCACGGCTTCTCGCGTCAGGTCATCTTCCGTGGGGCCAAGACCGCCCGTGAGGCAGACGATGTCTGATCGGCCGAGCGCGTAGGATACCGCCTGCACCAGGTGCGACTTGCGATCTCCAACAATCGTTTTGAATACTACGGTGACGCCCAGCGAGTTGAGTTGTTCCGTAAGGAAGAGCGAGTTCGTATCTTGACGATATGGGGTGAGAAGCTCCGAACCAACGGCAATGATTTCTGCGAGCATGTGAGCAAGGAGAAGCAGGGTGAAATCGATATTCGCTGAGAACAGCTTAGCGCAGCAACCGTCCAACGATGTCCAACCCAACATGATATACGGTATCGCGGGTCGCGATGGCGGCATCGCTTTCCGGAAGAAAGGCCAGGCCGACGATTCCCGCGCCGGAGATGACGACCGAGGCTTCCCGTTTCGGGTTGATTTTTACCACTCCGCGGCGGCCGTGCAGGGAGGCTGCGACATAGAGGTTGCCCTCGATATCGAACGCCATACCCTGGGGACGCCCGAGGCCGGTGTAGAAGCTGGAAATTTCTCCGTTCGGCTCGATGGCGTGGATGGATTCATTGGCAGAAGTGGTGGGCCCGCTGACCAAGAGCGTTCCGCTATCGTTGAAAGCCAGATGATAGGCGGAAACACTGGGTTCGAGCGTGGCGAAGACGAAGACCTGGCGATCCGGCCCAATCTTAAAGATGGTTCCGCTGCGGTCGCCCACGTAGAGAAATCCGTCGCGATCGAAGGCCAGGCCGGTGGCGACACCCATGCCTTCTGCAAAGATGGATTTTGCACCGCTGGAAGTGACGCGGTAGACGGTTCCTTCATGCCGCGAGGAGACATAGAGATTGCCGTCGGGATCGAGCGCCAGCCCGGTGGCGTTCAGGATATCGCTGACGAACGGGCGCACCTGGTATTCCGGATCGACCTGATAGACGGATACCGGACTCTGCTGGCCGCGCTGGCCGGAAAACGCGACGTAGATATTGTTTTCGGCGTCCGCCACGGGATTGGCCACCGGGTCCATGTCTTCCGCAATGGTGATGCCCACAGATAACGGCATGGTGTTGCTGGCGTGTCCATCCACGCGCAGTTGAACGTTGCCGGAGATGGCGCCGTTGGGGACATGTACCTGTACCCTGGAGGCGCGGCTCATGGTTACGCGGGCTGGTTGTTCCCCGATCGTCGCCTGGGGCTGACTGTAGGCTTCCGCGGCGGCCAGCGCGTGGCCGTGTACTTCCACTTCTCCGCCGGGCAATGCCGCCTGCGGAGTCACGGAGGTGATATGCGGCGTGCCGTCAGAGGTATGAATTCCAAGTATCATGTGCAGCGCGCTCCAGCGCCGTTACAACGGTCTGCCCAGGAGAAAGTACCCAGCCAGCCACAAAATGACCAGAGCGTACACTCCGGCAGCTATGTCATCCATCATGATGCCGAACCCGCTATGCATCCTGTCAAACTCGCGGGCCGGTGACGGCTTCAGGATATCGAAAATGCGGAACAACAGGAAAGCGGCCACCCATTCCCACAGACGAGGCGTGGCTGCGATCAGCGCGACTCCGATCAGCGCCACCCACTGGCCGGCCACTTCATCCAGGACCACAAAACTCGGGTCATCGGTAGCTGCCTCGCGGGCGACGATGGCGGATGCCGGAATGCCAAGCAGCAACGCGATGAGGGCTGCGATGGCAGTGCCGATTGCCAGATGGAGCCGGGAAGGATGCAGCCAATGCGCGGCTACAAGCCACAGCAGCAGGCCAGCGAGCGATCCCCACGTGCCCGGCGCGGGACGAAGAAATCCCGTACCGAAAAAAGTCGCCAGAGCCCAGGCCCAGCTGGTCCGTTGCTTTGTCATCTACTCGTCATCGCCGGACTTATGGCCGTTGCGGTGGATTTCATCCAGCCCCTCGAGCACTTCCGGGTCGAGGATTGGCGACGAGATGCGATAGGCCCCGCTGGCCCACTTGCCCAGGTCCAGGATGCGGCAACGATCACTGCAGAACGGATAGTCTCCACCCTGCTGCAGAACGATGGTGCCGCAGGTTGGACATCGAAGAGCGGATGGGTTTTTCTTTTTCTCTTTTGCCATAGAGCGTCTCTCGTGCAGTCGGCTGGGTATCAAATTCCAGGACGTCCGCGTTTCGGTTTAGGCCACAATGCGAGCGACCAGGTCATACTCGTGGGCATCGGTAATTTCGCAGCGATGAAACGTGCCCGGCTGCAGCGCCGTATGCGGCCCGAAATCATTGATCAGGATTTTCCCGTCAATCTCCGGAGCGTGCATCGTGGCCCTGCCCTGCCACAGCAGCGGCGTTTCCTCGCTTTCACCTTCCACCAGCACGTCGAATATGCGGCCCACTTGCGCCGCGCGCGCTTTGCGGCTGATCTTCATCTGGTCTCGCATCAGCTTGCGTTGGCGTGCGACGATGGTGCGTTTCGGAACCTTTCCATCGAGCGTGTAGGCGGCGGAGCCTTCTTCATCGGAATACTCGAACACGCCCAGCCAGTCGAAGCGCGCTTGCTGAACGAAACTCAGCAACAGATCGAAGTCGGCAGCGGTTTCTCCGGGAAAGCCCGTGATGAAGGAAGTCCGCAGCGTGACTTCCGGCATGATGGCGCGAGCCCGTTCGATCATTTTCAAAAAAATGTCGGCCCCGCCGCCGCGCTTCATGCGCTTCAGCACATTGGGCGACGCGTGCTGCAGCGGCACATCAAGGTATTTGCAGATATTTTCGTGCCGGGCCATGGTTTCGAGCAGCATCGGCGTCACTTTGTTTGGGTAAGCGTACAAAAAGCGTAGCCAGCGCAGTCCCTCAACTCGCGCCAGACGATCCAGCAATTGCGCCAGGCCGTCTTTCATGCCGAAGTCTTCGCCGTAGCAGGTGGTGTCTTGCCCGATCAGGGTGACTTCCTGTACGCCTTCCGATATGAGCCGCTCCACTTCCACGACCACGGATTCAAACCGGCGCGAGCGAAATTTTCCGCGTAGCTGGGGAATGATGCAGAAGCCGCAAGGGTGGTCGCAGCCCTCGGCGATTTTGACATACGCGGAACTGCGCGCTGTAGCGCGTAGCCGCGGCGTGTGCTCGTCGTACAGATAATTCGGCAGATCGGCGATCGCGCCGTCCCAGTTTTCGCGGGAAAAGCGGCCCTGCTGCTCGCGATGGTTGCCTTCTGCCCGGTGCGGAGTGTTCATCTCAGCAGCGGTGAGAATGCGAAAGGGCGAGTTGGCGGGGCTGGAATTGAAGCCTGTCGGCGGCGCAGGGATGCCAACCGCGGCGAGAATCTGTTCCAGCTCTCCGGTGCCGACGACGGCATCGACTTCTGGAATATTCTTGCGGATTTCGTCCCGATAGCGTTCGACCATGCAGCCGGCAACCACCAGGCGTGTAGCCTTGCCGCTGGTTTTGAGCTGTGCCATTTCGAGGATGGAATCGATGGACTCCTGCTTCGCTTTGTCGATAAAGGAGCAGGTATTGACCACCAGCACGTCCGCAGTTTCCGCATCCGAAGTGATGGTTGCACCCGCCTGGGCCAAAATCCCCATCATGACTTCGCTGTCAACTAGGTTTTTGGGGCACCCAAGGCTGACAAAGCCGACCCTTGGGCGCAAATTGACGGGTACATTTTCTCCAGCCATGGTTGGTGTTGGGCAGGAATTTGGCTTAGGAATCGACACAATACAAGTTTATAACTGTTTACGTACGAAAGACACCCAGCGATTGTTGCTCGATTTCTTTGATTCGCTTCAAAATTTACAGGAGGGCATATGCGTGGATGATTCAAGGATGCGAAAAGGAGCTCCAACCGGTGAACCTGCGAGAATAAAGGGCTCCTTCTGGACTCGGTCGAAACCAATCGTCGATCTATTTAGTGGAATCGCCGTTATTTTTACCCTTTTGTTCATTGCTCTTCAGTGGCGTGAGATGAGACGTGGATCAAGGGATACCCACGACCTCGCCGTGGCGGCTGGCGACCAGGCAAAAATCTCGGCGCGGCAGCTTAAAGAAATGGGAAAAGCTTTACAACGGCAGGACGCATTGATCAAGGAAGTTACTTCTCAAGCTAAATCGGCTAATTCGTTAGCGGGCAGCTCGAAAAGAAGTGCCAACGCTGCGTGGGAAGCTATAAAAGAAGCGGAGGAAGAGGATCGGCCATGGTTGGGATTTGTCAAATTTGTTCCTTCCACGCCTGCTGCAGGTCAAGAATTGCATTTGGACGCCAACCTTCAAAATTCTGGGAAGAGCCCTGCCCAAATGTTATCGACTGCTACTTGGATTGGACCCCACGTCGGAGAAATCTATGCCTTCTCTGAACTTGAACTTCCAATGTTGGCGAGTCAGGTTATTCCGAGTCGTGCTGTTCTCGTCCCAGGTCAAGGCTTTCAACCCAGTGGCGGAGACACGACGCTCAACATCAAGGATTGGGAAAAGATTCAGTCAGGTGTGACTAATTTGTATGCAATCGGTTTTTCCCGCTACAGAGGAATTAATGAGCCAAAATCGACAGACCATCACACTAGTATGTGCGAGGTATGGCTTGTGAAGAAAAGGAAATGGACTCTCTGCGGATTCTTGAATGATGCAGATTGAGCTTCGCGTTTCTATTGATTGATGCCTGACCTCGGCCGACCTCATCTCGGTGATATCATCAACGAGTGCCG
>JBDTBI010000007.1:0-4056 GCA_039924215.1 Acidobacteriaceae bacterium | reverse complement strand
GTGCAGGCGACGAGGGTGTCGAGTTTGTCCAGACGCGCCAGCGTAAGCGTGATGCTGGGTTGCAGCGAGGCTATGCGCAGGGCGGATTCCGGAACCATCTCAGGTATGTAAAAGGCGCGGCTGGAAGATGGGCCAGCCTTGTGCGTGGGCCACCTCGGTCAATGCTACGGTTGGATTCACCGCAAAGGGATGCCTGGCGATGGCCAGCATGGCGGCGTCGTGGATGGAGTTGCCGAAAACGGCGTCGGGGTGCTCGACGCCATGGCGCGCGAGCGATGTTGGTTTGCCCTCGTCGGTCGGAATGTCGAGCAGTTCTTCGGTGATCAGGCCGTTGGTGACGCGGACGCAGGTGGCCAGCACTCGCTCCGGGGGAATGTCGAAGTCGCGCATGGCATCTTCAATCAGCCAGTTGTTGGTGGAACTGACGGCCCATAGGGTGACGCCTTTGTCGCGCAACCGACGGCAAAGCTCGGCCATCTCCGGAAAAATCTGGGGCCGGATGGCTTTCACAAAAAATGTGTGCGCGGCCTGGCGCAGTTCCGCCTCGCGAAGGTCGCGGTATATCTGGACCATTTCGCCGCAGATGGCGAGCTCTGAAACTTCTCCGCGCAGATAGGCGCGATAGCGCGCGTCCATCCAGTCGCCCGCCTCGCGAGAAAGCAGGCCGGAGTCCATGGACCATTGCATAAAGCCGACACCCGCGTCGACGCTCCAGAGGGTGCCATCGCAGTCGAATACGGCGACAGCCGGGTGGGCGGACTCTACCCTTTGGAAAAATTGGGATTCGGTTAGGGTTGGAATTTGGTTTGTTATAAGTTCCTGTGTCAAAACGTACGACCTTGTCGAAAGAAGTAGAGTCCGCCGGGAGAAAACACACATCTCAAAAGTGAGATATGGCGCCCATATTTTGACGCCTAAAGAAAACGTCTATTTCTATGATGCCGGAATGAAATCAAGTTAGCCAGTTTTGTGACCTGACGTTATTGATCGGTTTTCGAGTTGACCGCCAATGGGAAGGGAAGCTGTTGCTTTCGGTATGGCGATCGCCTGGCATGAACGGGCACGATATCATAAGTGAGTCGCTATTTGCAGAGGAGATTCATGTATATCCCTCGGGCGTTTGTGGAAGAGCGGCTCCCCGTACTGCATGAATTGATTCGGTCCCAGCCCTTCTGTTCGTTGGTGACGGTTGGGACGTCGGGTCTGTTCGCTTCACATCTTCCGATGGTTCTCCATGGAGATCAGGGGTCCTTTGGCGTTTTGCATGGACACCTCTCAAGGGCCAACACGCAATGGCGCGACTTCAATCCAGAAGTCGAGGCTTTGGCGATCTTTTCCGGCGCACACCATTACATTTCACCTTCCTGGTATCCGGAAAAGAGCGAGCATGGAAAGGTTGTGCCGACCTGGAATTATGCGGTCGTGCACGCGTACGGGAATCTTCGAACCATTGAGAAAGCTGAATGGCTATCTAATCATCTGCGGGAATTGACCAGCCAGCACGAGAGTGCCGCAGCAGTGCCGTGGAAGGTCACCGATGCCCCCGCTGAGTTCATTGAGTCCATGTTGAAGGGAATCGTAGGTCTCGAGCTCACGATCACTCGGCTTGAGGGCAAGTGGAAGGTGAGCCAGAACCGGTCGGAGAGAGACCGTCGAGGCGTGATCCAGGGCCTCGATGATTTGGATAGCCCTGAAAGTCTGGCGATGAAAAACCTGGTGAGCGATCGACTCTGATTGCTGGATATAAAGACGCGCTCGGAAACCGGTTCTATCAATCTGCACGCAATCTTCCGCAAGCTGGCGAAGTTGATTCCATGGCAAAGACTTGCGGCCTCGCTGCAAGCTTCGGCCCGATAATTTATTCAATGGAGTTGTGCGTGGAAGGTAACCGCAATCTGGACTTAATCGACGGCTACCTGACTTATCTGCGGGTGGAGAAAGGGTTGCGCCCGCTGACATGCGAGGCTTACCGGCGCGATCTTTTGCAATGTGCCGAATATCTTGAGACCACCAACGGTTTTCTGGCTTCCGCGCAGCACAAAGACCTGGCCGGGTTCGTTGCCCATCTACAGGCCCACCAGGTGCAGGCGCGTTCGCGCTCGCGCAAACTGTCGTGCCTGCGAGGGTTGTATCGCTGGCTGCTGCTGGATAAGCGCATTGCGCATGACCCTACGATCCATCTGGAAACCCCGGCGGGATGGAAGGTGCTTCCCAAGTCGCTGTCGGAAACTGAAGTGGTTGCGATGATCGACCAGGCGGGGCATACGGCCGACGATACGACGGGCGCCCCGCAGTCCCTGCGCGACCGGGCCATGCTGGAGCTGTTGTACGGCGGCGGGGTTCGCGTTTCGGAACTGACAGGGTTGGCGGTTGAAGATATTTCGTTGCAGCAGGGGCAGATGCTGGTGCGGGGCAAGGGCGATAAAGAACGCATTGTTCCCCTGGGCCAACCGGCGGTTCGGGCACTTCAGGAATACCTGGAGCATGGCCGGATCGCGCTGCTTTCGAAGTCGCGTGCATCGACAGTGCGGCAAGTGTTTTTATCGCAACGCGGTCATCCACTGACGCGGCAGACGGTCTGGAATTTAGTGAAACGCGTGAATCATCGCGCCAGTCCGCACATGTTGCGGCACAGCTGCGCGACGCACATGGTGGAGCATGGTGCTGATCTTCGTACAGTGCAGACGCTGCTGGGCCATGCGGACATTGCGACGACGCAGATTTATACGCATCTGGCGTTGGGGCGTCTGAAGGCGGTGCATCGGGCGCACCATCCGCGCGGGACCGTTCGAGCCTCTTCGCCGGTATAGAGCGGGCCCCACATCTCAGAATCGACATGTGGGGCACCGAGGTTGTTTCGGCTGCGCTTGGAAATTTCGTTGCAGGAAATGTATGAACGCTGAAACGCAAATTCGAGATGGTGTGGAAGATCCCGTGCAGGCTCCGGAGATTCTTCGGCTGGTTGGCGACTACATGAATGTGCTGACGTCGGAGCGGGCCGGTTCCGAACACACGATTCGGGCTTACCAGCGCGAGCTGAATTCTTTTGCCGCGTTTCTGGCGAAGCGTTGCGGCGCTGCGGTTGTACCGGCAGAGATTGAGCATCCTGTAATTCGCGCATACCTGGGCACGCTCTACGAGAAGAATTTGTCGAAGCCTTCGGTGGCGCGGGCGCTGGCAGCCATCCGGTCGTGGTTTGGATGGCTGGCGCGGACGGGGCATATTGAGCAGAATCCAGCGCGGTTGGTGGCGACTCCCAAGCTGCCGAAGCATTTGCCGCGGGTGCCGGGGATCGAGCAGGTAAACCAGGTGCTGGATGGACTGGGTTCCGACGGCGCCGCAAAAAATGCGGCAGCGACAGCGGCGGAAACTGCCTGGGTGGAACGCGACCGGGTGATTCTGGAGCTGCTGTACGGCTGCGGGATTCGCAATGCGGAGCTGGTGGGGCTGAATCTCGAAGACATTCAATGGGGCAACGAATGTCTGCTGGTGCGGGGCAAGGGACGCAAGGAGCGCTACGTTCCCCTTGGTGATGCTGCCGCGGCTGCGATCCGTGGTTATCTTCCGTCGCGAGCGGAGAAGCTAAGCGCGGCGAGGCGGCCATCGGAGGCGTTGCTGCTGAATGTGCGTTTGCGCGGGAACGGCCGCCTGACGACGCGCAGCGTGGGCCGCATTGTGAAGCAATTGGCGCTGGCGAACGGGCTGGCGGCCGATGTGCATCCGCATACGCTGCGCCATGCCTTTGGAACGCACATGCTGGAGGAGGGCGCGGACCTGCGGGCGATTCAGGAGATATTGGGCCATGCGCGGCTTTCGACAACACAGCGATATACGCATCTGACCAGCGGGCAGGTGGCGGCGGTGTACGACCGGACGCATCCCAGAGCCAGGTAGGGCGAGGTTTAGCGAGACGCAGACGTTTATAATAGGAATATGCGCCATTCCCGTGAATCTCCGGGATCGGACACGTCCGTTTCCACCCGCAAACAGCTTAAAATCGATGTATACGCCGGGGTTTGGACGTAGCATGGGCAGCAGTGCCGGCGGGGCACGTTT
>JBDTBI010000006.1:0-4437 GCA_039924215.1 Acidobacteriaceae bacterium | reverse complement strand
CGGCGCAGGATTGAATGGATGGAAGAGGTTCTGAAGCTGACTCATGACGCGTTGGGGGAAGGTCAGAGGATGCTGGTTGAATACAAGCCCTTCGAGCCAGCTTTTTATCATACGGATATCGCAGACTGGGGTATGGCGCTGGAACTGGCTCGCCATGCAGGACCGAAGGCGAAGGTGCTGGTGGATACGGGGCATCATTACCAGGGGACCAACATCGAGCAGATTGTGGCGTGGCTGCTGCACGTGGATGCGCTGGGCGGATTTCATTTCAACGACCGCAAGTATGCGGATGACGATCTGACGCTGGGATCGATCGATCCATACCAGGCCTTTCGCCTATTCCATGAAATCCAGTCCTATCATTGGGAGCACAAGGAAGCCGCAGCCCCGGCTTATGTCGTAGATCAAAGTCATAATCTAAAAAACAAAATGGAAGCCATGCTGCAGACCGTACTGACCGCGCAGGAACTCTACGCGAAAGCCTGCCTGGTGGACCATGCCCTGCTGGCACAGTTGCAACGCGAATGCCGTCTGGTTGAAGCGGAGGAATGTTTGCGGTCCGCTTTCTGGACGGATGTGCGGCCTGCCCTGCAAGCTTGGAGACGTGAGCGTGGCCTGCCGGAAAATCCGCTCCAAGCGTTGCGCGACAGCGGCTACATCGAATGCACATCGCGGGAGCGTGGCAGCAAATATAAGAGTGCCGTCTCCAGTTACGCGTAAGAAGGCCACTGCTGGCACATGTGGGTTACACTGGAGGACGTGAAAAAAGTAACCCGGCGCGATTGCATGCTTGGCCTTGCTGTTTTCCCGCTTACCAGCCGTTTTCTATGGTCATCTGACATGCAAGAGAAACGAATTTTTATCGGCACCTACACCAAGGGAAGCAGTCATGGCATCTACGCATATCGCTGGATGTCGCAGTCTGGCGACATGGTGGAGATCGGTCTCGCTGCGAAGACTCCGGATGCAAGTTTCCTCGCCCTGTCGCCAGATCATCAAGCCTTGTATGCAGTAAACGAGCACGACGAAAAAGATGCTGGCACTGTTTCGGCCTTCAGCATCAGCTCGTCGTCTAACAATCTCCAGCTAATCAATATTGTTCCTTCGGGCGGAGCGGCCCCTTGTAACTTGACCACGGACCACACGGGTCGCGCCCTTTTCGTGGCCAATTATACGAGTGGCAGTCTTTCCAGTTTCAAAATTCATCCTGACAGCAGTCTGAGCCACCCTGTTTCCAACCTCTATTTGCAGGGCCACAGCGTCAACCCGGAACGGCAGCAGCATCCCCATGCACATTGCACTACGATCTCTCCGGACAACAAATATCTGCTCGTAAACGACCTGGGAACAGACTTCATCCGGGTCTATCGTTTTGATCCGGAGACCGCTCACCTGACGCCGAACGACCCTCCGCATTACAACGCGATTCCTGGGTCCGGACCGCGCAATCTCACATTTCATCCAAATGGAAAGTACGCCTATTCCATCAACGAAATGTCCTCCACCCTGGAATGCCTGAACTGGGACAGCACAAAAGGCACTCTGACGCGATTTCAGGCGATCTCAACACTGCTGAAAAACTCGAAGAAGCCGAGTACTACGGCGACGGTTGCGGTCCATCCCAATGGACGTTTTCTCTATGCCTCGAACCGAGGAGACGACAGCATCACGGCATTTTCTGTCGATGCCGCAGATGGACGTCTCTCCTTACTGCATCAAATTTCCAGCGGCGGCAAAACGCCTCGGCATTTTGCGATCGCGCCCGATGGCGGATGGTTGATCGTGGCCAATCAGGATTCCGGCAATATCGCAGTGCTGCAATGTAATCCGGAGACGGGCCAATTGACCTCGACAGGCAGGCAGTATCCGCTCGATACCCCTGCTTGTGTAGTTTTTGAATAGTTAGACAAAAGAGAGGCTGCATGCGAGTCGGATTATTTACGGCATTGTTGGCACAGTTGCCGCTGAAAGATGTACTGAAGAAGCTAAAGAGACTCCACATCGAAACAATCGAGCTGGGTACGGGAAACTATCCCGGCGATCCGCACTGCAAACTGACGATGCTCGAAAACAGCACCGAGCTTGCCGAATTCCAACACCTGCTCGCGGACCACGGCACCAGCATCAGCGCGCTCAGCTGCCATGGAAATTCTCTCCATCCCGACCCGGCTCGCGCACAGCAAGCGCGTGATACCAGCCGTAAAACAATTCTGCTGGCTGAAAAATTAGGCGTCCCGGTCGTCATCGACTTTTCCGGCTGCCCAGGAGATTCGCCTCATTCAACAGCGCCGAATTGGGTCACCTGCCCCTGGCCGCCGGAATATCTGGATGTGTTGAATTGGCAGTGGAACGAGGTGGTCGCGCCTTACTGGATAGAACACGCAAAATTTGCGGCGCAGCACAATGTCAAAATCGCCATTGAGATGCATCCGGGCTTCGTCGCCTACAGTCCAGAATCCCTGTTGCGGCTGCGCTCGCTTGCCGGCCCTACCGTTGGCTGCAACTACGATCCCAGCCATATGTTCTGGCAAGGCATCGATCCAATTGCGGCGATACGCGTGCTTGGAGATGCGATCTTTCACGTCCATGCAAAAGACACGCAGATGTATCCGATAAACCTGCCGCGTACTGGGGTGCTGGATACGAAGCCCTACACCGATGAGCGGAATCGTGGCTGGATTTTTCGTACATGTGGTTACGGTCACGGAGCGGAATGGTGGAAGGAGTTTGTTTCCACGCTGCGGATGTTCGGCTACGACGGCGTACTCTCCATCGAACATGAAGACAGTCTGATGTCTCCTGAAGAGGGGCTAACCAAAGCGGCACAGTTTCTCCACGAACTCGTGATCGAGCAGCAGCCCTCGGCTCCCTGGTGGGTTTAACCGATAGAACGGATGCATTCATTCTACAACAGATTGTAATTGCGAGGCGGTATGCCGCCCAACGGGAGTGGAATTGAAGCGGATCAGAACGGCAATTTTTGGGACAGGGTTCATGGGACGCGTGCATCTGGAAGCACTCCGTCGCGTGGAAGGCGTGGATGTCGTTGCAATCGTGGGTCGGGAGCTCGCCTCGGCGGAACGCCTTGGAGCCGGCTACGGTATCGAGAAATCGAAGACGGACTATCGCACGATATTGAACGACCCAAGTATCGACGCCGTCCATATCTGCACGCCGAATGCCCTGCATTACTCCATGGCGAAGGATGCATTGCTGGCCGGCAAGAATGTGCTTTGCGAAAAACCTCTTTCCACGTCTGTAGAAACAGCCGCGGAGCTTGTCCGCTTGGCGACGGAACGGAATCTTCGCAATTGCGTGTGCCACAATCTGCGCTACTACCCGATGGTGCAGCAAATGCGGCGGATGCGCGAAGATGGAGACCTTGGCCGCATCCTGATCGTGCAGGGCCATTACCTTCAGGATTGGCTTCTGGATGAAACGGCCTGGAACTGGCGCATCGATTCCCAGGTAAGCGGACAGCTGCGGACCATGGGCGATGTCGGCACGCACTGGTTCGATATGGCGGAGCACGTCAGCGGGCTGCGTGTTCGCTCCTTATGCGCGGACCTGCAGACGTTTTACAAGACGCGTAGTCGACCCAGACAAAAAGTGGAGACTTTCGTCGCCAAGGCAGCTGCGGGCGAAAATCAGGTCGGCGACGAAGTCACTGTCGATACGGAAGACTTCGGATCTGTTCTGTTCCAGATGGATGACGGCGCTCGGGGAGCGATGACGGCGAGCCAGATGGCTTCCGGACGGAAAAATCGACTGACGCTCGAAATTTTCGGAACAAAAGCATCCGTTAGTTGGAACCAGGAACGTCCGGACGAATTATGTGTCGGTCATACCGACACCGCAAACCAGGTGTATATCAAAGACCCCACGTTGATGAAGGAGAAGGCGCGATCCTACGCGGATCTGCCATGCGGTCACAGCGAAGGCTACGACGACACGTTCAAGCAGGTTTTTCGCAGATTCTATGGATCGATTCGTGAACCAAATTCCGCAGTCGAGTACCCCCAGTTGGCGGATGGCTTGCGGCACATGGTTCTGATGGAGGCTGAGCTGAAGAGCCATCGCTCACGACAGTGGGTGGAGGTCGAAGATCGATAGAGCAGGAGCGGTTTCATCTGCCCACCAGCCTGGCGTGTGTATGCTACCATTTTCATATCTCAGGGGCCGGTTTTGGCAGACAGGTTTGGTTTTCCATTCCAACGACCGTCAACGGCGGCAATGGACTCGCCACATTTCATCCAAAACTTTTGAGATGCCCTGTAAGTCGCAGATAATAAATCGCCGACGTAGCTCAGTTGGTAGAGCAGCTGATTCGTAATCAGCAGGTCGTCAGTTCAAGTCTGACCGTCGGCTCCACATATCACCGCAAGTCGCCTCGTCGCAATCTTCCTGCGATCACAGTCTACAAATCCTCCCTCATGC
>JBDTBI010000005.1:0-2862 GCA_039924215.1 Acidobacteriaceae bacterium | reverse complement strand
GACCTCTCCCATGACTCCGATGATATCGACCATCGAATCCTGGACGGAAATCAGCACATCCGGATAGAGAATCATCTGCTCGGAAACAAGTTTCTGCGCCACTTTCTGCTGTGCCTGCTCAACAGTCAAGCCTGCAAGATCGATGCCACCCACCAGGGGCAGATCGGCAACTCCATTGCCGGCGATCCGCGCGTTGATCTTGTACTCCGGAACGCCGTACACGCTGACCGCAATCAGATCGCCGGGATGCAAAACGATTGCACGGCCCGGCAGAAGTTCGACAGGCGCGCGCTGCACCAGGTTTTTACTCTCAGGGTTCGGGCTGTCCGCTTTTGTGGGAGCGGGACCCGCGTACTGCGCGTATCCGGCCGCCGAGCCAAACAAGACTGGTAGGAACGTGACCAGCATGAGAAGGCTGCGGACGGGCCGTAAGATTTGCCGGTCCATGTTCGGTTTCACGCCAGAAATGAACTTCATCAGGAATCCTCCCTGCGCCAGAAGAAGGGCCACTTCCGCTTTCCCATTCCATTTGCCGGAGGGCGGCCATTGGAATAGGAATACCGCTGATATCCGTAATAGCCGTAATAACGTTGGGAAGCCGCGTCCACGGCGTTGATTACCGTTCCGCCCAGTTTTATGCCTGCGCGCACCATGAGGTCCCGCGCCCGTCGTACCGAGTGCTTGCTGGCTCTGCCATAGCGAACCACCAGCAGGACTGCATCGCTGTAGGGCGCCAGGATCAATCCATCCGTAATCGTCAGGATAGGAGGCGAATCGATGATGATGTGAGTGAATTTGCCCTTGCATTCCTCGATCAGGTTCACCATGCGGTTTGAAGAGATCAACTCGGTGGGGAATGGCGGAACCGGCCCGCTGGGAAGCACGTACAAGTTCGGAGCTTCCGGCACCGCCTGCAGCGACTCGTCGAGGGTGGTGGATCCCGATAACAACGTTGAAAGTCCCACGCGGCTGCTGACCCCAAACCGGTTGTGGATAGTGGGACGTCGAAGGTCCGCGTCGATCAGCAGGACCCTGGCTTCCCGGAACGCAAGGACCGCGGCAAGGTTGCTCGCGACTGTGCTCTTGCCTTCCGCGGGCGTGGAGCTGGTGATCAGGATGGTTTGCGGCGGTTGCCCGACGCCAGAGAGCAGCAGCGACGTGCGCAACGATCGGAAAGCTTCGGCAAATTGCGAGTTCGGCTGGCCGAGCACGTCCACGTTTCTCTGAGCGGCCGATCGCGTGTCTTCCGCGATGCCTCGCGGCAGGATTTTCCGCGCTCGCGGTATGACGGCCAGCGAAGGCAGCTCCGAGATCGTCTCGATGTCATGCACGCTGCGCAGGCTGGTGTCCAGGCTGTCGAAAAAGAACGCCAGGGCAACGCCGCCGAACAATCCGAACATCAGGCCGATCATCACCCGCGAACGGCGGCGCATTCCGCTCGGAAACAGCGGTTTGCGGGCAAAGTCCACGACATCGATTTCGCTCGACTCCAGCCCCACCTGGATCCCCGCTTCCCGCAGCCGGCGCAGCAGACTGTCATACAGCGTCCGATTGGAATCGAACTCGCGCTGCATCAGCACAAACTGCACCATGTCGTCGCGCTTCTGATAATCCTTCGTTTCCTCTTCCTCCAGCACCTGGCGGGTCATCTTCTCATTCACCGTGGCGGCGCGAAACGCGTTGTTGGACTGGGCCAGAACGCGGGTCTGTTCCTTATCAATCGCTTTTTGATTTTGCAGCATCTCCGCCTTTAGCTGCTTCACGGCGGGGTAGTTGGGCCCGAACTGCGAGTTGAGCTGCGCATACTGCGCTTCGAGCGTGGCCTGACCGTTGCGCAGCGTGGCCAGCAGGCTGCCCGCGCCCGATCCGATCACAGCGGGGCTGCCATCGACCAGGTCGGGATCCATGGTTGTGAGCATGCGATACTGCGCTTCCGTCACAATGCGGCGAATCTTCGCGTCGGCCGCGGCTTTCGATAAATCGTCGAGCGTGTCCAGGTTCAGGTTGTGCGCCTGGTCGCTGAACCCCAGCACCCCTAGTTTTCTTTGCAGCTCCACCAGCTTTTCCTGCGATGTTTCGACGGATTGCTTCAAGTCGTCCAATTGCGTCGACAGCCATTGCGAGACCCGTTGGGTCGCCGCGTAGCGGGTCTGGAAACTGCGCTCTATATAGTCGTTGATCAACGTGTTGACGACGCGCGCGGACAGCTCCGGAGACAGGCTGGTGTAACCGATCGATATCAGTTGCGTTTTCGGGATCCGGCCGATTGACAGCCCTCCGCGCAAAAATCCGATCATCCAGTCCTGCACCGCTGGATCGTTCGGGTCCACATGTGTGACCGTTGACTTCGGCCCAAGGAAATAGGGGTTGTCCTCGAGCTTCAACTCCCTCGCGACCTTCAGCAGCAGGGAATCGCTCTGTAGAATGGCGACCTCAGTCTCCAGGCGTGTGCCGAGGTCCTGAGGTCCCGAATCTCCGGTCCCAATCCGGTATTCGTTGGAGGAACCGGGGCTGACTTGAATCGTGCCCGACGTGATGTATGTCTTAGGGGTGGTGATGGCGCGAACGACGCCAAAGACAATCCCTAGAAATGCGCAACTGAGGACGATCCACTTCCGCTTGCGGAGGGTGAGAAGGTTTTCCGCGAGCGCGTTTCCTTCTTCATTCGTCACCCAGCCGCCGCCGGTCTGGAAGGCCCGGGGCTTAAATTCAGCTTGAGGTGAACTAGGATCTTCTGTCATCGGATTCATGCGAGGAAGGACCGCTCATTCATTCGTGCGTCAGATTGCTTTATGCAGATGGTCCGAGAACCTCGAACTTCAGGAATCATACGCGAACCGTCGCGTCCGCCATTATCGGGCT
>JBDTBI010000004.1:0-2781 GCA_039924215.1 Acidobacteriaceae bacterium | reverse complement strand
CCGAAACGCATCCATCGCAGCCGCCTGATTACAGCAAAGAAGCATTCGTCATTGAGAAGTTCTATTCCAATTTACAAATACCGCTCGGATGGAACATGGGACGACACCGTCACAGCGGCCGTCCGGGTGCAATCGCAGGCAGGCATTCAGCAGTTCGGCAACCTGTCCATCCCCTATGAAGCGGCAAATCAGAAGGTGGAGATTGCTTATCTCCGGGTCCGCAAGCCGGACGGTACCGTATTTGCGACACCGGCAACGAATATCCAGGACGTGCCCGCCGGAATCACCATGCAGGCCCCGATGTATAGCGATGTGCATATAAAGCAGGTCCCGGTGACGAATTTAAATCCGGGAGATACGCTGGAATACCAATTCCGCCTGATCGAAAACCATGCGGAGACCCCAAACCAGTTCTGGCTGGCTGCGAACTTCATTACGCAGGGAATCGTCCTTGACGAACGCGTCGAAATCCGCGTTCCAAAGAAGAAGTACGTCAAGGTGGTCAGCGCCAGCGTGCAGCCGACTGTGCGCCAGGACGGCGATGAAACCGTCTATGAATGGAGGAGCTCGCACCTGCATGATGTGGGATCGGATTCCGCAAAAGACCCCGCCAAAAAAACGCCAGCCGACAGCAAACCCTCCATTCAGCTAACGAGCTTTCAAAGCTGGCAGCAACTTGGCGAATGGTATCGAACTTTGCAGGCGGACCGTGTGGCGGTCACTCCCGCCATTCAAAAGCAGGAGCAGCAGATCGTCCAGGGGCTGACAACGGATGACGCCAAACAACGGGCCATCTACGCCTACGTCTCGACACAATTCCGCTATATTGGCCTGTCCTTTGGCATCGGCCGATTGCAACCTCACACCGCGGACACTGTGCTCCAGAATAAATTTGGCGACTGCAAGGACAAGCACACGCTATTTGCCGCACTGATGCAGGCCGCCGGATATCAAGTCTGGCCGGCGCTGATCGGCAGCAGCACCAAGCTGGACCCCGATGTGCCTTCACCCGCGCAATTCGATCACATGATCTCGGTACTGCCGCAGGGTAAGAATCTTGTCTGGCTGGACACCACGGAAGAAGTCGCGCCGTTTGGCATGTTAATGTCCCCGCTGCGCGACAAGCAGGCGCTTGTCATCCCAGCCGCGGGCACGCCGGAGCTGAAGAAAACTCCCGCCGACCCGCCATTTCCCGAGGCCGATACCTTCACCATGAAGGCCACGCTGAATAACAAGGCCGTCCTGACCGGTCATGCCGATCTGAAAGCGCGCGGAGATTTGGAACTTCTGCTGCGCGCCGCCTTCCATGCCACTCCGCAGGAAAGCTGGACCAAGCTGGGCCAGAATGTCAGTTACATGTTCGGTTACGCGGGGGATGTGTCGAATCTACAGGCGGACAATCCCGACGACACCTCAAAACCATTCGACATGCAGTATGACTATGTGCGGAAGGACTACGGCGGAAGCGATGGCAAGCAGATTTCGCCGCCGTTGCTGCCCATCCCTTTTCTGCTGGGTGAAACCAGCAAGCAGCCTGAGGACTGGATTCCTTTGGGCGCGCCGGGCGAGCACTATGACCGGGCCACGGTGGAGCTTCCGAAGGGAGACATCGCCACTCTGGTGGCGGATAAGGAACTGCGGACAGATTTTGCGGAATACCGGGAGACCTCTTCCGTGAAGGATGGCGCGCTCATCGCGGAACGCTTCTACAAGGTGAAGACATCGAAGCTGCCCGCCGCAAGGTGGGACGAATATCTCAAGTTCGAAAAGGCTGTGCTGGCCAGAGAAAACCAGATGGTATCGATTGTTACCGGCAACGCCAATGTTCCCGCGACTGGAACCCGCTATGTGCAGGAAGCGCGAGATTTGATCGATCAGGCCTACACGGCGGAACAGTCAAATCAGCTTGACCACGCGAGTGAGTTGCTGCATCAGGCGCAGACGATCAATCCGACGCAGTGGGGATTGGACGCCACCTATGGCGATGTATATATCAGACGCAACGACAAGGATCGCGCCATCGAATCGTATCGTCAGGAGATGGAGAACCATCCTGACAATCTGCGCGCAGGCCGCGCACTCGCAGGAACATTGATCGCGATGAAGCGCACGACCGATGCGGCTCAGGTTTTAGAAGATCTGTTGCACCAATCGCCCGATGATTCTCTGACGATTCGTGAACTGGCGTACGTGCGCACGCAACAAAAACGATATGACGACGCCGAGATCCTATGGAAGAAAATTGCGGATGGAAAGGATAGCACCCCTGAAATGCAACTCGCCCTGGGTGTGGCTGAACTGAAGGCACGTCAGCAGGAGGCTGGAATCGCCGACCTGGAAAAAGCGCTGCACGCCGCGCAGAAACCCATCTTGATCAACGATGCGGCTTACGAACTGGCGGACAATAACGCAGATTTGATTGAGGCGCAGCAGTATGCCCAGAAGGCACTGCAGCAGTTGGAAATCTCGACCGGCAAGACCACGCTGGCAGGGTTGACCAAAGACGATCTGGCACAGGTAGCGGAGTTGGGCGCGACCTGGGACACGGTCGGCTGGCTGGACTTCAAGCAGGGCCGCTATGCGGAAGCAGAGCGGTATGTCCGTGCGTCGTGGACACTGGGTCATCGCGGAGCGGTGGCCGATCATCTGGGCCAGATCCTTCAGAAGGAAGGGCAGCGCACACAGGCGGCACACATGTACCGGCTCGCACTGGCTGCCGGGAGACTGGAGGATTCCGCCGCGACCACGCAACGGTTGGATGCATTGCAGCCAGGCAAACCC
>JBDTBI010000003.1:0-2740 GCA_039924215.1 Acidobacteriaceae bacterium | reverse complement strand
AGGTGCGCGATAAGCGCGAGCGCCATAAATTGCAATGCGAACATTCCCTGGCGCAGTTCGATGCCTGGTGGCAGCGCGTTTCAGGCCATCCCGCACGCAATGTAAGGCCGGGGCTTTCGTCTGCTGTACTCACTCTGGCTCTGGTGATTTTTCTCATGTGTGCGGCTGTCCAGCCATCCTTGGGCTGGGGACGAGATGGGCACAAAATCGTCAATCGCGTTGCAGTCGAAACATTGCCTGCAACTATGCCGGCGTTCCTGCGCAGTCCGAGTTCGAGAAATGAGATTGAATATTTGGGCCCTGAACCAGACCGCTGGCGGTCCTTCGCAGCGCCAGAATTAAGCGCAGAGCAGGCGCCTGAGCATTTTCTGGATATGGAACTCGCCAACCTGGCGGCTCCCGACGGCCTGCCGGCACGGCGCTACGAGTTTCTTCGCGATCTGGATGCAGCGCAGCGCCTGCACCCAACGCTAGCCAATCGGCTCGCTCCGCAAAGGGTCGGGCTGCTCCCGTGGCAGGTGGAGGAAGATTTCGAGCGGCTGCAGCTTGACATTGCGCGCATACAGAAGGCTGGTCGCCGCCCACCGTGGTACGCAGGCCGCTCAGCAGGCGGTCCTGTATGACGTTGGCCTCCTGGGCCACTATGTCGCTGACGGCTCGCAGCCGTTACACACAACCATCAATTACAACGGTTGGGTGGAGCGAGACAACCCGGAAGACTTCACCCGTCAGCACGGAATCCACAGCCAGTTTGAAGCTGAATTCGTGCACAACAATCTTCGCGCGCAGGATGTACAGCCGCTGGTTCCGCCTGAGCGTCTTCTCAAGGATCCGTTTCAGAATTTTCTGATCTACCTGCGAGCGTCGCGCGCGCAAGTCCGACAGGTCTATCGCTTTTGGAAACAGGGTGGTTTCGACGGCCAGGGTTCGGCTGCGTCTCGCAACTTTACCGCGGAACGCCTGGCGGCAGGCGCCACCATGTTGCGCGATATGATTTACACCGCCTGGGTTGAAAGCGCCCAGTCCGCACCCGAGTTCCGTGGTGCGCAATAGAGCATCCGGCAGCAATCCGTTCGTAGAGAAGTTGCATCCTATTGGATTTGACGCTATGCATACCTGCATGGCGGGCGGACGTACGATTGCACATCGAACGCATTTATACTATTCAATGTGCAGAAACAGTGTGTCGGCAGAGGCGCAGATTTTTCGCGATTTCCTCTGCTTGTCATCGGCGAAGCAGAATCGCGTCAGCCGGTGAACTCTGCCGGCAAACTGTTCTCTATCATCCCTGCACTTGTCGCCACTGCTCGGCGATAAAGTGGTCTGTCATCCCGGCAATATAATCGGCAATCACACGCGGAGCCCCTTCACTGGCGATTTGCGTCTCGTAACTGGCCGGAAGCTGCTGGGGATGTTGCATCCAGTGCTGAAAGAGTCCCGCGATGATTTCCTCTGCAAGAAGATGGTCCCGCTCCAAATCCTGCGCGTGGTACAGCTCTTGCAATAGATATTGCTTGGCCTGATGACGACGCAGTTCCATGTCTTCAGAAAAAGTTGCGAGCCGCTGGTTTGCATGACGCACGTCCGCAACCGATTGAACGCCTCGTTCGGTTACCCGGCGATGCGTGTTGCTCACCAGGTCGTCGACCAGTGCGTTCAACATTCGCTTCAGCGCTTCATGAAACAGTAGTTTCGGCGCCACATCCGGGTATCGAAGTTCCATCTTTCGATAAAATTCCTCGAACAGGGAAACATTGCGGCGCAAACCTTCGACGGAAAGAATTTCCGCTTCCACGCCATCGTCCATATCTGCAGTCAGGTACGCAATTTCATCGGCCAGATCAATCAGTTGGGGTTCCAGCGGTGGCAGCTCATCCAGCAAATATGGCTGCAGCTCAGAATGTTCCGCGAGCGAATAGTCGCGCGAATGTTTAATAATGCCTTCGCGCACGGCCAGGGTCAGGTTGAGCCCGCGAAACGCGGCATAGCGTTGCTCGAAATATTCAACAATGCGCAAAGCATGCAGATTGTGGTCGAAGCGGAGGCCGTAGCGTTGCATTTGGCGATCCAGTGCCTGCTCCCCAGCATGGCCAAACGGAGGATGTCCAATATCGTGGACCAGCGCCAGGGTCTCCGCCAGGTCTTCATTCAGTTCCAGTGCCGCGGCTGCCGTGCGGGCAATCTGAGCAACTTCAATGGTATGGGTCAGGCGGCTGCGAAAGTGATCCGAATCGCGATGGGTGAACACCTGCGTTTTCCCCGCCAGACGCCGAAAGGCGCGCGCATGGATCACGCGGTCTCGATCCCGCTGGAATGCGGAACGATACGCATGCGGAGCCTCAAGGTATGCCCGCGCAGCCAGTGGATCGGTGGCATCGCCTTTTACGGCACAGAAGCTGAGTGAAGTGGCCTGCATGAAGGGTGGAAAGGTCCTGTCAATGAGCCGGAACAGATACATTCGGGGACGGAACAGATGCGTGTGTTTCTTCCTTAGCCAGCTTGTTCTTCGCTTTGTCCAGCCGTTTCCGCACCTTGTTTACATCCGACGGGTCGGCATCGGCCGGAGCGGAATTCGCGTAATTCGTGAGCGAGCTTTCCCATTGCGCAATCGCTTTCTGCAGATGGCCGGTCGAAGCGTATACCTCACCAAGATGGTCCCGCACGGTCGGATCCTTGGGCATCATGATGATTGCTTTTTCCAGGGTCTGTTCCGCAAGCGCATATTGGCCCATCTTATAGC
>JBDTBI010000002.1:0-3188 GCA_039924215.1 Acidobacteriaceae bacterium | reverse complement strand
CGTCCAGCGAGTTGTTGGCGAATCAGTCATTGTCGAAGCAGATATCTTTGCGGACGGGCACGATCAAATCGCGGCACAGTTGCTGGTTCGCGCCCCCGGCGAACGCACGTGGCGCATATCCCCCATGAAAGCGACCAACAATGACCGCTGGCAGGGGCAGTTCGCGGTCACAGAGTTGGGCGAATACAGGTACACGTTGGAAGGTTGGATCGACACCTTCACGACCTGGCGCAGCGACATGAAGAAGCGCATCGATGCCGGCCAGGAAACCCACGTCGAGCGCATGGCTGGCTCCATGCTTGTCGCCAAAGCCGCCAAACGCGCCAAAGGAAACGACGCAAAGAAGCTCAAAGAGTTCGCCTCCAGATTGAACAACCCGAACCAGCAGGTCGCCTCCGCAGCCTCGCTCGATCCAGCGCTTGAAACGCTGATGCAGCAATACGCGCAGCATGTTTTCTGCACTCGTTATGCGAAGGAGCTCACGGTCTGCGTCGGCCGCGAGCGCGCATCCTTCTCCGCCTGGTATGAGATGTTTCCCCGTTCCTGCGCGCCCACACCCGGCCAGCACGGAACCTTCAAGGATTGCGAAGCCTGGTTGCCATACGTCGCTTCGATGAACTTCGACATTCTGTACCTGCCGCCCATTCATCCCGTCGGCCGCTCGTTCCGCAAAGGCAAGAACAATACCGAGACGGCTGAGCCGAATGATGTTGGTAGCCCGTGGGCCATCGGCTCGGAGGATGGCGGCCATAAAGCAATCCATCACAAACTGGGCACGCTAGAGGACTTTCAATCCCTCAGGGCCAAGGCCAAAGAGCTTGGATTGGAAATCGCCCTCGACCTTGCCTACCAATGCTCGCCCGAACATCCCTATGTTCGCGAACACCCCAGTTTTTTCCGCCATCGCGCCGACGGCACTATCCAGTACGCGGAAAATCCCCCCAAGAAATATCAGGACATTTACCCACTGGACTTTGAAACCGAAGACTGGCGCGCCCTATGGACAGAACTGAAAAGCGTCATCGACTACTGGATTGAGCAGGGCGTGCTCATCTTTCGCGTCGACAACCCCCACACAAAATCCTTCCCCTTCTGGAAATGGGTCATCGCGCAGACCAAGGCCGCGCACCCGGAAGTCATCTTCCTTGCCGAGGCGTTCACCCGCCCCAAGGTCATGTACCGCCTGGCCAAGCTCGGCTTTACCCAGTCCTACACCTACTTCACCTGGCGCAATACAAAAGAGGAGTTGACTGAATATTTGGAAGAGCTGACACAATCGGAAGTCGTGGAGTTTTTCCGCCCGAATTTCTGGCCGAATACTCCAGACATTTTGCATGAGGAGTTGCAGCAAGGCGGCCGCCCAGCCTTTCTCGCCCGCTTTGTGCTGGCGGCGACACTGGCGTCCAACTATGGAATCTATGGGCCGCCGTTTGAACTGTGCGTCAACACGCCGATCCGACCCGGCAGCGAAGAATACCTCGACTCAGAAAAATATCAGCTGCAACATTGGGATATTGATGAACCGCAGAACCTGCGAACTCTCATCGCGAGGGTGAATCAGATACGCAGGTCGCATCCGGCGTTGCAAAGCAATCGTGGCCTCCGCTTCCATTCCACAAATCAGCCGTTTCTCCTGTGCTACAGCAAGACAGACCCGGAGAAGCGGGATGCAATTCTCGTAGTTGTCAACCTTCACCATCAAGACCCGCAGGCTGGATGGGTGGATCTGGATCTCGCCGCGCTCGGCATTTCGCCCGGCAACACATTCGCCGTGCAGGACTTGTTGACGGACAATCGTTACAGTTGGAATGGTGCCCGAAACTTCGTGCAGTTAGAGGCCGGCCAGTCCCACATCTTCCACATCCAAACGGAAGCTGTGATGTAACGGCATCCGCGGACAGCGTTCCGGATTGGGACAGCGTTCCGGATTGGGACAGCGTTCCAGATTGAAGGAGCAACCTTTTGAAACAAGCGGGCAGCGCGCTGGATCCTCTCTGGTACAAAGACGCCATTATTTACGAGCTCCATGTAAAGGCGTTCCACGACGCCAACAACGATGGCTTCGGAGATTTTCAGGGCCTGTTGGAGAAGCTGGATTATCTGCAGGAGCTTGGCATCACCTGCATTTGGCTGCTACCGTTCTTTTCTTCGCCGATGCGCGACGACGGCTACGACATTTCCGACTACATGACCGTGCATCCCAGTTACGGCACGTTGGAAGATTTTCAAGCCGTGCTCAGCGCGGCCCACGATCGCGGCTTGCAGGTCATGATCGAGCTTGTCATCAACCACACCTCCGATCAACACGCTTGGTTTCAACGTGCGCGCCTTGCGCCTCCCGGCTCGCCGGAGCACGACTACTACGTGTGGAGCGACACGGACGACAAATATAAGGAAGCCCGTATCATTTTCACCGACACTGAAAAATCCAACTGGACCTGGGACCCAGTGGCGAAGGCCTATTACTGGCATCGCTTTTTCTCACACCAACCGGATTTGAATTACGACAATCCCCTGGTTCTGGAAGAAGTACTGAAGGTCATGCGCTACTGGCTCGATATGGGGGTCGACGCGCTGCGCATCGATGCCATTCCCTATCTTGTGGAACGCGAGGGAACCAGTTGTGAGAACCTGCCGGAAACGCACGCGGTCATCAAAAAGATTCGTGCGGAAATTGACGCGCACTATGAGAATCGACTGATCCTCGCGGAAGCGAACCAATGGCCGGCAGACGTCCGCCCCTATTTTGGAGACGGCGAAGAGTGCCACATGGCGTTTCATTTCCCGCTCATGCCGCGCATGTACATGGCGCTGCGGCAGGAGGATCGGCTTCCAATTACAGAGATCATGGCCCAGACGCCTCCCATTCCGGACAACTGCCAATGGGGCCTGTTTCTCCGGAATCATGATGAATTAACACTCGAAATGGTCAGCGACGATGACCGAGATTACATGTATCTCGCGTACAGCGCCGATCCGCGCATGCGCATCAACATTGGAATTCGGCGGCGGCTGGCCCCGCTGCTGGACAACAACCGGCGTCGCATTGAACTGCTCTCCAGCATCCTGTTTTCTTTTCCCGGCACGCCCATCCTCTACTACGGCGATGAGATCGGCATGGGCGACAATATCTATCTCGGCGACCGCAACGGTGTGCGCACCCCCATGCAATGGACCGGCGATCGCAA
>JBDTBI010000001.1:0-3612 GCA_039924215.1 Acidobacteriaceae bacterium | reverse complement strand
CTCGGCGGCCGCGCCATGCACTGGCCCCCAGGCTAGCCAAGTTAGCCAAATTTATCGAATCACCGCACACGCCACCCGCGCCCCCGCACCACCGATCGGCTGCGACTTGTAATCATCGGGGTCCGCGTGAATCACCAACGCCGATCCATCCGCGTCCAGCAGCGCCGGACGGCCCTCGCCGCCGTGAAGGCTAACGAGCGTCGAGTACAGTTCTACCTCCGCCGTACCGTCGGCAGCGACGAAGAGGTTCGGCAAATCTCCGGAGTCATTCGCATCCGAGTTCAAGAATCCGTGGACTACTGGTGTCTCGGCATGGACATGGCCTCCTGCGCTCTTGAACGCAGCATCGCTGCAGTCGCCCTTTTCGTGAAAGTGCATGCCATGCCAGCCTGGAGTCAGGTCCTTCGCCTGAACGCGGAGAAGCACACCGTGCGGAGCGCTGGTGACGGTCACGGTTCCAATCACATTTCCGTTTGCGTTTTTAAGATCGCTGGGGTGACCAGCCGGCATCGTCTGCGCGGACAGTGCGGCCGCAAATACGAACACGGCTAGCGCGGGAAGCTTAAACATCTCGATGACCTCCATCTTTCGTGGCGAGAGAGGCTCCGGCATGGTTCAGGCTTCGCCTCGGCTCGATCGCGATACCAATCGCGATTGTCCTAGCACGTAAGATGCAGGAATCAGAAATGCGGAAGTCAGAGGTGCAGTACGCAGGAATGCGAAACTTAGGCTTCGATGACCTGCTGCTGATCGTCTTCAATTTCCACTTCAAGGCCATAACGCCGCAACAGGTTGGGCAGCGTCTGTGAAAACGCGGAACGCGGCATCACTGTGTCGCAACCCGCTTCGATGGCTTTCGCTTTCAGTTCCCCTTGCAGGTGCGACAGAAATCCAACGATCGAGGTGGCGCGCTTCAATTTTGCTTTGAGCTTTGGAATCAACGTCAGCGGCTTGGCGCTTGCGCTATTCAAATCGAAGACGATCAACGCCGGACGTTCCTCTTCCGGCAACGCCAGCATCTGCGCGATAGTTTCCTTCTCATTCTTGACGAAGCTTACTTTGATCCCCAGCTTGCGGGCGCTCTCCTGAATTTTGGCGATGAAAAACAGATCGTCGATAAAGCAGTAAATGCGCGCCGGAGAGTTATCGAATGCGACTGCGGCGGCTTGCATTTCCTCCACGGATCTGCCGTTTTGGCCAGAAACATCTCCGTTATAGTTCCCATTACTGTTGCCATTGCCGTTTCCGTTATAGTGCGCGTTGTTGAAACCGCCCTGCAGCTCAATCGTAGAGGGCGGCACCTCGGCATAATTTCCGTTGGCTGCGCGATAGCTATGGTCCATGGGGCCGACAAATACCTTGGGTCGGCGCTGCTTGCTGCCGCGGCGCTGCTGCTGGCCACTGCCATTGCCGCGTGAATCGCTTCGGGCACTGCGAGCGTGAGGCTGGCCCTGGTTCTGACCCTGGCCCTGAGTTTGATTCTTCTTAAAAAACCGCTTCTTTTTCCGGGGTTGGTTTCCATTGCGGGGAGCAGCCTCCTGGGGCGCTGCGGTCCCACTGGCCTGCTGGCCGTTCTGCGCGGCCGGCGCGGCGGGATTCGCGCCTGATCCGCGGCGCTTTCTGCGACGGCGAAAACTTTGCTTCGACCGTGGAGCGTTGGGTTCAGCCGCGTTTGAATTTGCCTGGGGAGCGGGAGATGGAGTCTCCGGTTGTGCTGTTGCATCAGTTGTCATGAAGATACTTCCTTGTACTTTGCAATGATTGGCGCTCAATCGTCCCTGAACCTGCGAGAACTGGAATGTTCCAGCTTCGTCGTGCAACAACGCTATCGAGCAGCATGATGGAGTTTTGGTCTCAAAGCTAATTTCAATTGCTCGTCAAGACACTTGCCATGTTGCACACGGCAGCGTGCGAGCGTGACAGTCCAGGGAGTCTTTTCTGCTATTGGAGCGCCGGCTTGCAGCGCATCCGAACTGTAGCTTTACTTTCTATCCGTAACATTTGGTATCGGCGAGCCGCGAATCACAAGAAAGGTGTGCAGCTTCAGCCAAACGATGAGCAAGATTGATGCTACTCCCGTGCGACAAAATCAGCAAGTGCCATTCCAAACCTGAAATGCGGAGCCGCAAACAATTGCTGGAAAATGAGCCTTCAAGAGGACGGCGTTCCCCATGTGCAATGCCCTTGACCGCTGCCTCCCATCCCAGTCGAAAGTTTCTGCACATACCGTTCGATTTTAGTCGATGGATGCAGTCAGAATGCCGATGAGTGTGCCGAATGTGTGGATGAAAAGGAATTTCTTGGGGGATACAATCAGGAAACTCTGCAATCCAACATTCAGACTAGGTCACTGGCCTCAGGACCCTGTTACTGGCATCTGATCCGGGTCACTGGCCTCCCGCGTTTGGGTGGACCCGTATAGGATGCTTCCTGCTACTAGTTCGGCTGAGGCCATCCGGTTTCCTTTTGTGAGGTTCGGAAACTCTTGATGGCTTGCCTCTGCCGGAACTTTTTTCATCTGCTCGAACCTATTCGGTTCTGAGTGCGTTGCACTGGCTTGCCCGGATAGAGTGCAACTGATATACCAAACTAATTTTACTGAAATAAAAAGACTTAGCTCATTTCCAAGTCGTAGTCTTCTAACATTTCATAGAGAGCGATACACCATCCTCCGTAAATTCATAGATTGATCTGGACCGAAAGTGGGTATTTCTCTCACTCTCGCGCAGTGAAAACGCAAGGATGGGCCAACTGTCGAATCGTAGACGAAGCCGCTGGAGGTAATCCGGTTGTTGGCTGTGTTGTAGCTCACTTGCAGGGTTTCCGTTCCCGACTGCGTCATGTTGCCCCAGGGGTCAATCGCATAGGCTACCTGCATGCTGGCGTCGCCATTGGTAAAAGCGGAGATGCGATTCCGGTTGTCGTAACAGAACGCCTGGCTGCGGTTGTTGTTCAACGGGTCCAGGATCTGCGAGATGTTCCCGTTGTCGCCCGACTGACTTCACCCCACACAAGCAAAATCAGACCGTCTAAGAACTAGACACAATATCTGCTTGTATGGGCCACCGGCCCGCGATTGGAAGTGGTCTCCGGCGGAGAGCAAAGTTCAATTATGCTGATTTCTGATGCGAGCGCCAGCGACGAAGCCCCCTCAAGAACAGGATGATGGGTGTCGAGTATAGGACCACGTTTACAGAAATAACGACAAGATCGCTCCAAATTGTCCTTGTAGATGAATAGCCCCAAATAGCTACCGCAACAATGACACCCGGCATGGACATGCAATAACACCAGTCGCCGACTGGCTTCGCCAACTGGCTACGCACAAGAAAATAGGGAAAGAGCCGACCCTGCGCTATCAACAAGGCTATCAGGCATAAAACAGCAACAGCCGGAATTACAATCGCAGTTTCCCTGGCAATCTGCTTCATTTTGCGCTCCGCTTCGAGGGGACAGAATCGAGTTCATCAAGGGTAACGGATGCTGCCGCGATTCCGATGTACAAATAACGGCGCATTGACCTCCCGACGCAATCCCATCTGTCGACTTTACGATGCTCAGTTCATCGTGATCGTTGGCGGGTGGCCCATTCAAGCGTTCTTTGCTTGAGTG